>JAGLSB010000313.1 GCA_023135955.1 Bacteroidales bacterium
CCTTCTGCAGGATGATTAGCCATTGAATAAGCACGGTATGTTTCTTCAGGATTCTTCATCTTAAGATCCCACATCTTAAATTTATCCCATTCATCTCTGAACTCTTCTTTAATATCCATGTCCTTAAATTCGACATCGATTTTAGGTACATCGATCTGGGCATATCCTCCTGATCTGAAATTCAGCGTTTCACCCTCCGGTAATTTTACGACAAACTCTTTAATAAAGGTCGCGACACTATCGTTAGATATAACTTCACATTCCCATTTCTTTATTCCTAATACTTCCTCAGGAACCTTAATGACAATATCTTCTTTGACTTTCACCTGACAACCAAGTCGCCAGTTATTTTGCTGTTGCTTTCTTGTAAAAAAGCCGGTTTCTGTAGGTAGAATTGACCCACCTCCTTCTAAAACCTGGCAATCGCACATACCACAAGTTCCACCTCCACCACAAGCTGAGGGTAGAAATATTCCTTGAGTCGTAAGAGTTGACAACACAGTGCTACCTGGGTTTACATCAAATTCCTTATCATTAATTTTTAGTTTAACTTCACCCTGAGGAGTAAGTTTTGCTCTGGCATATAAGAGTACTATTACAAGTACCAGAATAACTGTTAGAAACACAGCAATACTGATTCCTATGATGCCGAATTTTGTAGTTAATAAAATCATATTCCTATATTATTCCTGATTATTATTAAAGTTTAATTCCCATAAAACTCATAAAGGCTATGCCCATGAGTCCGGTTATGATAAATGTTATTCCCAGTCCGCGTAAAGGAGCTGGAACATTTGAATATTTTATTTTCTCGCGTATTGCCGCAATTCCAACAATTGCCAGAAACCAACCTACACCAGAACCTAAGCCGAACGATGTAGCTTCGGCTATGTTTGCATATTCCCTTTCCTGCATAAAAAGTGATCCTCCAAGAATTGCACAATTTACAGCAATGAGCGGAAGAAAAATACCGAGAGATGAATAGAGAGCTGGTGAAAATTTCTCAATAATCATTTCTACCAACTGAACCATAGATGCAATAATTGCTATAAACATGATAAAGCTTAAGAAACTCAAATCGACATCTGCAAAAGATGGGCTAACCCAGACTAATGCGCCTTCACGTAGAACAAATTTCTGAAGAAGGAAATCGACCGGAACAGTGAAGCCCAATACAAAAATAACTGCGATACCAAGTCCTGTAGATGTTTTTACTGTTTTCGAAACAGCGAGATATGAACACATACCGAGAAAGTATGCGAAAATCATGTTATCGACAAAAATGGACTTTACAAATATATTTACAAGGTTTTCCATAGCGGATTATCTTTTTTTTTAATTTTCTTCAATAAGTTTTCGATTACGGCCTCTTTGTATCCAAATTATTATTCCCACAACAACCAGAGCCATAGGAGGTAAAATCATAAGTCCGTTATTTGCATAACCTGCATCATAAAATGACTCAGGAATAACCTGATAACCATATATTGTGCCTGAACCAAGCAACTCTCTAAAGAAAGCTACAATAATCAGCATCATACCAAAACCAGCAGCATTTCCAAGTCCATCAAGAAAGGCGGGCCAGGGTTTATTTGCCATTGCAAAACCTTCCAGACGCCCCATTATTAAACAATTTGTTATTATTAATCCAACAAATACTGAAAGTTGTTTACTTACTTCAAAAGCATATGCCTGAAGTATTTGATCGACAAGTATTACCATAGTTGCTATTACAACTAACTGTACTATAATCCTTATCCGTGGTGGAATTAATTTCCTTAGAAGAGAAATAACCACATTGGAAATGCTAAGCACTGCCAATACTGAAAGAGCCATCACAATTGATGGTTTAATTTGAACAGTAATAGCAAGGGCAGCACAAATACCAAGAACTTGAACTGTTATTGGATTATTATCATTCAGCGGCTCCTTAAGCAGCTTCAGATTTTTTGGTGAGAATAAAGGTTCCTTTTCACTCATTTTTCAACTCTTTAATTCATTTGTTTTTTGAAATAATTCACATAGGGGTTAAGACAATCCCAAAGCATTTTTTCAAGTGCCTTACATGTGATTGTACCCCCTGATATTGCATCCACTCCATGAGGATCGTTGGGCTCAGCTCCTCCTTTCACGACAGTAACTGACACAAAGTTTCCCGATTCATCGAATAACTTTTTCCCTTTGAAAGGATCCATAAACTTATCTGTATTGATTTCAGACCCAAGTCCGGGAGTTTCTGCAGCATGTGCAAATACAGTTCCTGAAAGTGTATTATAATCATCGTTTATGGCAATATATCCCCAGATAGGGCCCCAAAGACCTTTTCCAAGAACTGGAACAATATATCTGTTACCTGCTTCTGGATCTGACGCCACGAAAATCGGTAATCCTCTTTCCTCTAATGGCATCTGCATCTCAGCTTTTAATTCTTTTGCAATTGCAAATGCATCACGTCCATCAATAAGCTCACCCTTAGAGTTTACCACAAAACTTTCTGAGATATTATTAGCAAATAGCTCTTCGATGAAAGTGGATCTGTTTTCTGCTTCCTCAATACCTGCGGTCATATCAACAGACCTTAGTATATCTAATTTTTTTTCTATTTCTACATTTCTCTCTTGTAGCGGTTTAAGTTGTTCAGCAACGAAAGACAGAAGAGTTGCAACAATAATCACCAAAACAGAAGCAAAACTAAAAATATATAAATTACTAAAATTCTTCATTTTATAAAGATTATGCTGTTAGTTTCATACGTTTCAATCTTTTCCTAACATTTCCCTCAATCACATAATGATCGATTAGAGGAGCAAAGACATTCATAAGTAGAATTGCTAGCATTACTCCTTCAGGATATGCAGGATTTAATACTCTTATGAGTATTGCAAGGAATCCGACAAGGAATCCATAAATCCATTTTCCTTTTTCGGTTTGAGCAGCTGATACAGGATCGGTTGCCATAAACACGGCTCCAAAAGCAAAACCACCCAATAACAGGTGTTGCCAATAGGGAACGGCCATAAATTCATTAACTGCAAATGTATTAAGAAGTAGTCCCATGATAGCACCACCTGCAAACACTGAGAAGATAATTTTCCAACTGGCTATTCCTGTATAAATAAGGATGAAAGCCCCTATTAATATAGCAAGGGTTGATGTTTCTCCAATCGATCCCGGAATGTTTCCAAAAAACATTTCCCAGGCACCAATTTTATCTCCGATACCATTGGTAAATTCCGTCATATTTTGTGCTGCCTGACCCAATACTGTCGCTCCTGAAAAACCGTCGATAACTCCTTCTCCCTGAATAAGTCCGGGAATCCATACTTTATCTCCAGACATCATGGTAGGATAAGCAAAAAACAGAAAAGCTCTGGTGGTAAGTGCCGGATTCAATATATTCATGCCTGTTCCCCCAAAAACCTCTTTACCGATTACCACAGCAAAAGCTGTTGCAACAGCTACCATCCAAAGAGGTACGTCAGCAGGTACAATAAGCGGTATTAACATTCCGGAAACAAGAAATCCTTCATTTACTTCATGACCTCTTATCTGGGCAAAAATAAATTCTATACCCAAACCTGTAACATAAGAAACCACTATAATTGGTAACACTTTCAGAAACCCAAAGAAGAATGTCTCCCAGAATGTTGCGACTTCACCCACTGAAAGAAAATATTGATAACCAGTATTCCACATACCAAATAAAAGGGCTGGAATTGTAGCTACAACAACAAGTGCCATTGCCCTTTTCATATCCATATTATCTCTAATATGTGACCCTGTCTTTGTAACCGTATCTGGTACAAAAAGGAAGGTTTCAAAAGCTTCAAATGTGGATAAGAACATATGTAGCTTTCCACCCTTCTCAAACTTTGGCTTAATTTTGTCTATATAATTTCTTAAAACTTTCATACTATTTAAATGATTTTAATTTACTCGCAGTAGCTTGTGAGGGCTAAAGCCTTTGTCAGATGAAATTATCCATTTTTGTGGACCAGCTTCATATTGAAAAATAAGATCTGATTTTATTCTGTTTCTTTTTTCATAACATCCAGTCCCTCTCTGAGAATCTTCTGAACTTCAATTTTTGAAGTACAAACAAACTCACATAATGCCATATCCTCTTCTGCCACTTCATAAATTCCCAGTTTTTCCATTTGGTCGATGTCCTCAACCAAAATTGACTTAAGTAACTGCACTGGCATGATGTCCATAGGGAATACTTTCTCGTATTCACCCGACATTACAAAGGCTCTTACTCCACCCTTTAGATTAGTGTCAATTTTATATTCCTTTTTTGGTGTCAACCATGACCAAAATGTTCTTGAGACACTGTATTTACCAAATCCCAAACTTGCCCAACCAATAAAATCAAAATGATCACCTTCAGGAATGATGCTTAACAGATTATCGTAATATCCTAAAAAGCCAGCTTTTGCAAGACGGGTTCCTGTAAGAACATTCCCGCTGATTATTCTATTGTTTCCTTCAACAATATTATCTTTTAGAATTGAATCAACAGCAGCACCTCTTATTAATTTATAATAGACTGGTTTTAATACTTCAGACCCAGCTAATGCTATAGTAAGGGTATTATCCACTTTTCCATCGATGAATAATTTACCCATTCTTACTACTTCTGCCGGATTTACATACCATACAAGTTCACCTTTATTAACCGGATCTATGTGATGAATTTGAATTCCCGGATTACCAGCAGGATGAGGACCTTTAATTTTGTGCAAGTCGATATTTTGCGTCTTGGAATAAGTCTCACCTGTTGGATAAGAAGCATCCACACTTAAATGAACCTTTCCATCGGTAAGTGTTTTTAAGACATCAATCCCTTTTTGGAACTCTGCATGAGATTCCTTTAGCATAAAATCATAATCCGGGGCAAGTGGTGAGGAATCAAAACCAGAGATGAAGATTGCCTTTGGCTTACCTTCTGGATTAGCAATACTAGCATAAGGTCTTTGAATAATCGATGGCCACATTCCGCTTTCGAGAATCAATTCAACGATGCCCTCACGAGTCATCTTTGACAAATCTCCAATTTTAAAATCAATGTAGCTATCCTCAGCATCTGGCTCGATTACAACCTCAAGAATTCTTCTTCTTTCACCACGGTTAATGGAACTGACTTTCCCTGATACCGGGGAGGTGAACTTCACACTTGGATTATACTTATCAAAAAACAGAGTACTTCCTACCATTACCTCATCGTCTACTTTCACAACAAGTTTTGGCATTACACCTTTAAAATCTGTTGGCTTAATAGAATAAGCCGAGGCTCTTTCTGCCCGCTGATAGATTTTGTCTGCTTTTCCCTTTAATTTTATATCCAGACCCTTTTTGATCCTGATAATTTCTGACATATTAATTTGTATTGTTATTATGAAAACTTTAACAAAAATAATTATTTTTAATTTTGAATCGATTTAAATAAGCTATAAGTATGAAATTATTTAAATTACTGTACTTTTATTATAGTAAACAGAAGTTATTTGTGAGTTTCTGTTATGAAACATAATTTTTTTTAGCCTTATTCGTTAGATATGTTATCAAAATAACAAGTTATATGCGACTATTCCAAAAATCAATATTAAGTTTTCTAATTTTAGTTTTAGGCTCTATTCATTCAATAGCTGCTAATGAAGTAGTTAATGGAATTTTCACTACAACTATTTTTCAGAAAAATATCAAATCGATGATGATGTTCAGGGAAGGTTGGAGATTGAGCTACCCTATTACAGAATTAAATTCAGATGTAAAACTTAAATTGATCTTTGATGACCTAAGTGATGAAGTTAAGACTTACCATTATAAGATAATTCATTGTAATGCCGATTGGACTCAAAGTAACCTGAGTGATTCAGAATATCTTGATGGGTCAATATTTCAAAATTATATTCAGAATTATCAGTTTTCATTTAATACATATACTAGTTACATCCATTACGACTTAAGTCTTCCAAATGAGGATATTAACTTTAAAGTCTCAGGAAATTATGTTATTCAGATATATGAAAATTATAATGAAGATGAAATAATCCTTAGTCATCGTTTTATGATTACTGAAAAGCAGGTTATGGTTGAGGCGGATGTAATGAGACCTGTACTTTCTATCTTCAAGGATAACAGTCAGCAAATTAATATATCTGTAAATTACTCATCCTTTCTTCTGGATGATCCATACCAGGATATTAAGCTAGTAGTTCTTCAAAATGGTAGATGGGACAATGCACTAAAGGGACTCAAACCTCTTTTTGACAATAATGGTATTTTAGATTATAACTACCAAATGGAGAATGTATTTGAGGGAGGAAGTGAATTCCGCTGGTTCGATATTAAAAGTTTAAGATACCAGTCGCCATATATAAGGTCTATTGATTTTGAGGATAATGCCTATCATGTATATTTGTTTCCTGAGGAAGACAGATCACGAAAGCAATATTTCTATGAAGAGGATTTGAACGGAAAATATTATGTTGAAATACAAGAGGAGCAAAACAATGACACCGATGCTGATTATGTAAATGTTTATTTCGAATTCCCTTCTGAAGAAGCTTTATTTGAAGCTGAGTTTTATGTTTTAGGTGAATTAAGCAATTGGGAAATCTCAGAAAAAAATAAAATGACTTATGATGAGTCAAGCCAATCTTACAAATTAGATTTACTTCTGAAGCAAGGATATTATAACTATCACATCTGCTCTGCAAAGACTTCAGATTCACCAGGTGAACTCAGGTATTCTGAAGGTAATCATTATGAAACTGAAAATGATTATATAGTGCTGGTTTATTATACTGACAAGAGAAGATATTACGACAGACTAATTGGTTATCAAATCGTTAACTCACTAAGAAAATGAATCCCCTATTAACACCTGAACCGTAAATGACAACCTGATGACCTTCTTTATCACTTCCACTCACTTCTCACTCATCACTTCTTCTTCCCCTACAAACCAATCTCTTCACTAATCTCCCTCATTGCATCAACAGATATTTGAACAAACTCCTCCAGACTTAATCCAATTTTTTCACATTCCAGAATATTCTCTCTACTCACTGAGGCGGCAAATGCTTTTTGTTTCATCCTTTTAGTAACTGACTTATACTTAACACTTGCTATTTTCTTATCGGGATAAATAAGTGCTGTAGCATATATTAATCCTGTAATAGTTTCTCCAGCAGCAAGAGCATGCTGAAATTCTGTCTCTCTTTCCTTCCCACTTGCTTCCTCATTATGCATAGCTATTGCATCAATAATGTCTGCTTCAATTCCATTCGCTTCAAGAATATCAATGCATTTTATTCCGTGTGTTTTCGGATCGGCGTTTGTTATTTCCACATCAATGTCGTGTAATAATCCGGCTATTCCATATTTTTCCTCATCCTGATCCGTTTTCCTGGCTATTGCACGTAGTACAGCTTCAGAGCTAAGAGAATGAATTATCATCTTTTCAGATTTAACATAATCCTTTAATAAATTGTATGCTGATTGTCTTTCCATATTATAATTTTAAACAAAAACTTCATAAAATTAACAATATAAGATAAAACAAAAGCAGATAGTATATACAGATATTAAAAAATATATTAATTTTGTGCCGTTAAAATTAATGAAGGATGATAATAAAGGAAGAAACAAAAATTGAGGACTTGGTAAGCAAGTTACCGGCTTCTGTAATGTATTTATCTGAAAAGGGTATTAAATGCATTGCTTGTGGGGAACCAATATGGGGAACACTTCAAGAAGCTGCCAAGGAAAAAGGATTTGTAAAATCGGATATTGATGGATTTATCCGCGATCTTAACAAGCTAATGGATCAGCTTGATAACTAAGCGAATTCCAAAACAACAAAAAATTTAAATACCCCTGCAAAATAAGTTTTGCAGGGGTATTTTTTTAGTTAAATATTCCCATCAATTGCGCTGGTAAATCACTTAGAATACCAATAAGAATGATTATTATGAGTAATAATAGTGTAAACCCAAGCAAAGGTTGATTTCGGTCTTTAGAATTTAATTCGGTTGCAACCTGCTTAAAGTATATTGGTTTGTCATTTTCTTTGAAGGCATATAATTCATGATAAACATTCCCAAAATATGAAATAACTACAGCAAGAACTAAACCTCCAAAAACAGACATCCATATTATTGTGAAGAAAAAAGCAATAGGAAGCTGGTATAACATACCTTTAGTATACATTAGATCTGCAGTCATCTTCAATTCCTCCTCTAACTTTTCAGCCTGCCATACTTCATAATCAATTTCTTTATTTTCAAGATCCATTTTCGCAATTCTCAGCAACCTGAAACTTACCTCATTGGCAACATTACTTAAATGCTTCACTACAAAACCAAGAGAGTCAATATCTGCTTTAAAAATGCTATTTACCTTAATTATTTCATTTTTAAGTCCCTCAATATTCATCGTAACAATTTTCTTTTTGTCTGAGTAGTCTTTCAGATTAATAAAATCATCGATTACATTCATGGGAAAGTTTTTATAATAGGTAAACCTATCAATCCGCTCCTCTAATATATACCTGTCTTTTAACTCAATTGTGTAGGCTCTTGCTTCGAGTGTATCAATCCTTGATTCCATAATACTATTCTTCAGTTCCATAGTTAAGCTGACAGCAAGTAATAAAATAATGGCTGGAATGATACTTAATATCCCAGCGAAGATAAATCCGG
>JAGLSB010000314.1 GCA_023135955.1 Bacteroidales bacterium
TAAACTTTCCTGAGCCCTCCAGATAGTTCTCATCCACCATTTTGGGATGATTTGATATTTGTCTTAAACGCGTAAGCCCCTGAAGGACAATAATAGATGTTTTCTCTACCCCTTCTTTTTCTATCCCCTCAAAAATCGCATTTCGAATTCCTGATTTTTCTTCATCGTAAAATTTCTTTTGCTCTTCTGTCATATTACAATAGATTACCTCATCCGAAATTTCCGGCAAATCATTTGCAACTTCTTCCTTCGTCCTTCTTAGAATAAAAGGATTAATTAATTTCTTTAACTTCTTACTGCGAATCTCATCATTTTTCTTTTCGATGGGCATAACATATTCTTTTCTAAAGAAATTCAGACTGCCCAAAAGTCCTTTGTTAATAAAGTTCATTTGAGACCACAAATCGGTCAGTGAATTTTCTATTGGCGTTCCGGTAAGAACCAGTCGATAATCGGAATTAAGAATCTGCATGGCCTTATAAAGTTTCGAAGACGGATTCTTTATAAGCTGACTCTCATCCAGAATAGCATAATGAAAATGATAATTTGAAATGATTTCAATATCCTGTCGGATAGTATGATAACTTGATATAATAATATCGTAAAGATGAAAGTTTTTTAAAAACCCAGTTCTCTGACTTCCAATATAAGCCATGCTTTTCATCGATGGGGCAAAGCGCTTTAACTCGTTTTTCCAATTATGAACAAGACTGGCCGGGACAATAATTAAGGAGGTTAAAACTCTTTCTTCTACGGAAAAAAGATCAACTTGATTTGGGACAAGGTTTTCGCTTCCAGATAAAGATTGTGTTTCCTTGCTCTTTAACAAAAGGCTTATTGCCTGAAGGGTTTTCCCCAGTCCCATATCATCTGCAAGGCAACCCCCAAGTCCATTTTGCTGCAAATACTTTAACCAAGTATAACCTTCCAGTTGATATGGTCTGAGCTCAGCAGCTAGTTTCTCAGGAACCAGAGCCGGAGTTAGCCTTTCTTTTCGGTTCAGCATTTCCAGCTTGTCGAAATCAAGACTTTTTATCCCTTTCTCAGCCTTTTCAAGGATAGAAAAATGTTGTTTATGGAGTAATATTTTGTCCTTTTTAGTTGTGGCAAAAGTGAACAAATCCTTAAATCTGCTGAACCATTCTCCCGGTATAATAAAAACACTTCCATCTTCAAGAACAAATTCTCTTCGCATTTCCAAAATATGCTTTCTAAAATGAAAAAATGGAATGCTATATTTCCCTATGCTAATATTAGCTTTAATATCAAACCAGTCATTATCAAGAGAGTTGGATATTTTCAGCTCAATTGCACCGGTATAATATATATCACCATCAGGTTGAACCAGCTCTGCACCGCTTTCAAGTAATTCAGAAGTATTATTATTTACCCATTCAATTAATTGATATAACTGCTCTTCGTAACTTAGTTCTCTGATATTTTTTACCTCATAATTAGCCTGATCAAAGCTTATAAGTCCAAGATTTGTCAATAAATCATGGTATTCTGATTCAAATTCCATGTCTCTGGAGAACTTTTCGTATCGGAACCGGTTTTTTTCTGTATAAAAATCGACATATACTTGTTGTTCAGTATTCGCGAGAATTTTTCTTTCATCATACTGAAACCGTAACAGGATGACGGCATTATTTCTTATCCCTTTTTCAATACAAAGAAGTACTTTTCTTTTGGGAGATATTAAATTTATCTCGAATCCTTCAGCGATAACATCCTGATGCATCACCAGGTTTTTTAAAAAAACTTTAAAGTACTGTTTTTCATATTTTTGAGGAATGTCAATTACATCTTTAATGAAAAAGGGTTTAAGTTTTTTTGCTTCAATATCCGGAATGAAATGTATCTGATTGTTTATCCTTAAAATGGCAGGAGAGTTACAAATTATCTCTGTTAATTGATCCTTAATAACCACATCCTTCCCGTTCAGGGTTAATTTGAGGCTATACCTAGAGCCTTCCTTTTCCTTTTGAAAAGAAAATACAGGTATAGTGTTGTCTGGTAAGACTTCCAAAAAATCTTCTTCAAAAATATTATCTCTTGTTTTTTCTCTTAAAAAGATCTCAATATTTGATCTTCTTAGTATTTCAAAAATTCTGCCTAGTCTTTTATTAATATAAGGTCTGATAAAACCATCTATACTCTCAGGCTTCACTTTTGCCAGAAATTCTTTTATATTTTTCTCTTTTGAATAATACTTAAACAAATTCTGATCGCTATATTCATCAATTATTTTAACTATTTCTTTCTCTGTATGAGATAGTGCTTTAAAAGCCAAATCATCTTTTGTTGGGAAAATAGTATGGCCTGGTGAATAAAAGCTTTTTCCACTATTTCTCAGGCTTAAAGGAATTATTAGCAAACCCCAATGCCTATGCTCATAAAGACCGAGCGCAAAAATAATCTCTTGCATTGATTTCTTTTAAAAGATAAAAAAATTGAAAGATAGGCATTGTTAATGGAATGGGAAAGGGATTATTGTCGGGAGATAAAAAAACAAATAGCATAAAGTTTGTGAAATTCTTCTCATTTCAGTTTTTCCACTAAAAAAGAACTTCTCTTATGATTCAAAACTGTTAATACATTTAACGAATATTACTGGAATTCCATTTTAATAATTCTTAATTTTGTTAATTCATAGCTAACCTTAATAATGCTGATAATGAAAAAGTATAAAAGAAAAATATTTCTTGTTCTCTTTGTGGTTGCGCTTGTACCATCTTGTGAACTATTCGATTGTAAAGATTGCAGTTATGTTACTTATGAAAACGGTACTTATGTGAGCGAAACACCTTCAATTCCATACTGCGGAACTGAGTTGGCTGATAAGGAAGCTGAAGAACCAGTGACTATTGGTGATAAAACTACTTATGTTGAGTGCTACTAAGCATCCTTAATAATCTGCAAAACCAAAAATACCAGTATTTCGGTTGCTGACTCTTCGGTTGCTGAGCGATAGTCGAAGCACCGAAGCACTAATACCTAACCCCAATAATTGTTACATCGTCTATTTGTTCAACATCCGTGCGCCATTCTTCGAAGACAGAATCCAGAATTTTCCCTTGCTCTATCATTGACTTATCCTGAATCTCGGTTAATAGGATCCTGAAATTTTTACTTAAAAACTTCTTTTGATTTGGACCTCCAAACTGATCTACAAAGCCATCGGAAAAAGTATAAAATGTATCTCCTTTTTTAATTTTTAGTTTATGCAAGCTGTATTTTTTCATATTATCATGAACAGCAACCGGCATTTTATCGGCTTTTATCTGTATCAATTCTCCATCCTGAAATAAAATCAGCGGATTATTTGCCCCGGAAAACTCAAGGGTATCATTTTTATAATCGAGTGTACAAACTGTCATATCCATTCCATCTTTAACTTCACTTCCTCCCTCAACCTGCTTAAGTGAAATAATAATCTCTGCTCTCAAAGAATTCAGAATCTCATCGGGATGATAAATGCCTTTGTTAATTACTATTTCGTTCAGAAGGCTTACTCCAAGCATACTCATAAAGGCTCCCGGGACTCCATGTCCGGTACAGTCGGCTGCAATAATTATTTGTTTATTATCCAATTCATTTACCCAGTAGAAATCGCCACTAACAATATCTCGTGGCTTGAACAGCACAAAGTGATCTATTTCATCACTAAATAGCTCTAGAGAAGGGAGAATGGCAGTCTGAATTCGTTTGGCATACTCAATACTGTCTGTGATATGCTTTTTCTGATAGGCGATCTGGTCCCGCTGTGATTCCGCGATCTCCATTTGTTGCTGGATCT
>JAGLSB010000315.1 GCA_023135955.1 Bacteroidales bacterium
CGCACGGCCCGAATCCTTAATTGTTATGGTTTGTTATTTGCAAAGGAATAGCCAAAAAGTAGAGCAAAATACCTATAATTAGATGTCCATAAAAAGCCTTCCGTAAAGTTTCTACTATTACAAAATTTAAATTCGAAATAATATTTATTATTTAGATTATAACCACATCCGAAGTTAGCACGAAATTTGCTAAAAATTTCCAATGGTATCCTTGATTCATCATATTCAATACTGGAACCAAGTTGACCCAGGAATACTGCTGAAGCATTTACAAAGACCTTTGACTTTTCAGTAAGGTAGAAATAATGTCTAAAGCCGACAGGCAATTCGATTACTTGATATTTAGCATATGCATTAACTCTTATAACTGGTTTTATATCATGATAATAGTAATAGCCGGGATCTATGATTAGAGCCCATTTATTGCTCCAGAAGGGGATTAAATACTCCATTTCAACTCCAATCCTGGGATGCCATTTTGTTTCGAAGATCGCATCTTTATCATCCGATACAACATTATTCACCCATAATGAAGAATAATTCATTCCAGTTTTTAAAGTAAAAGACAGAATTCCTTTATTTTTGGTTTCAGTGAAATGTTTAAACTCAGAGTTTACACATTCATTGTATCTAATAAAAAAGGTTTCTAAATCCGATTGAATATAATTCATCTCCTCTATATCAGAATATGAAAGTGAATTGCATTGTAAGTTTTCAAAAAGTTGCGAGCGGAATGACCAATTATATCTTAATCTCCTGCTAGGTGTCTTGTGCTGCTTATAGATAAGTTGGCTCATTGGTAAGTGGTCCTTAGAAAAAAAGTATCGTTCCAATGCTCCTTCTATGTATGAGTATAAAGAAGCTTTGCCTTCAATTAGCACTTTCAGGAATAAGGTGTCAGGAGTAAAATGAGGGTGCATATCAGGTGTAATACTATTGAAATCATAACCAGTTCGATCAATATCAACTGTATTTCTCATATACTTAACACAATTGTCGATACTAAACTCCTTAATGGAATCAATAGTGCATATTTTTACTTCGGAATCAGAAGTAAGCTTGTAACTAAACTTTGAAGGATTACTTCTAGGATTATCGTTTTTGATTAGACAGTCTGTTCTTTCATCATTATTATCAATAAAATAACCGGGATCAAATTTAATTTGAGAATGGCAAATTGTATTGATAGTAAGAGTAAGAGTAAGAATAATAAATCTATTCATTTTAAGAGTATTGTATTTGTTGGTTTGCCAGTCAATAATAAACCATAACGTTGAAATAAAAATATGTATTTGTGGCGAAGCAAGCAAATATTATTTTTATTTTCCTGTTACCTGCCGTTTTTAATATTTTACAATTTTACATTTTCCACTTTCAATATCTCCAAGTACTTTTTTATACTTTACATGGTCAAGTCTTGTTCCATTTTGATAAACAACATTTACTTTGTCATTACGACCAAACTTTTTGTCATTTATGGTCGTATTGTTTTCATTTTTAATCTTTAAAGAAAGATTATACATTAGGTTTTTTGGTGTGTCAGGATGCTCAAACCTTACTTGTTTACTACCGTTTATTTGTAAATCTCTAAATAATTTGAATATCTCATCTGCTTTCTTGTCATATAAAATTGTTCCTTTCTCAAAATCAAAAGTTTCTGTCCCAAATGAACCGATTAATTGGTCGGTAGTAACTTCTTCTGTGGATGGGTCAAGGTCATTATATTCGTCAAGAATAAATCTCGTTTCAACGCCGATCAAATTATACTTTTCAAGAATAAGCTCATTTCTAATAGCAAAGTTTATCCCAAATTTCTTTTTCTGAACGCTTGGATAAATTACTGCTTCAAAGTTATTGTCTGCTACAACTGGATAGAAAATCAAGCCCGACGACAACATGGAGCTAAACAGATAATCTCGAGGTCGGTCTCTATCAATAAACTGACTAAAAACATCTGCAAAGAAATCTTCAAGTAGATAGTAAACTTCTTGAATTTCGTTACTTATTTTGGGATTTTTTGTCTTTTCTTTAGTGACAATAAAGCAATTAACATTAGTTTCTGGTTTTAATTCCCAATGAGAAATCGTAATAACATCTCCGCTTTGGGGTCTTGTTTCCCAGTATGCTCCAGCTTCACTTGTTGCGCAATACAAAACCTGTTGTTGTGGAATATTACATCTACCAAAATTGCAATAGTCAATTGGTGGAGCTAAAAGTTGAGAGATTTCAGTCAAATAACTTAATTCTTTATTTAGAGATGCTAATATTCGATTGTTATTTGAGATTCGAATTAGTCTTTTGGGTGGATTCTTAGTATCTGAGCCAACTTTGAAAGTAAAGAATATTGAAATGTCTGATTTCAAGGATTGAAATTCATCTTCTGATAAGTCTTGAATTTTCCCTAAAAATCCACGATAGTAATCTAGTTTTTCTTTAATATCCTCAATTGGATTTAAATCAGGTTCGCCAAGATTGTCTTTGTTTTTTGTTATCTTATCTATCATGCTGACGTCTGTTTAAATGGCAGGTAACGGTCGACGGTATGCACTGTACCGATGAACGGAGGGTTGATTTTAGGTTTTAGTTATAAGCTAATTTAATAAATTATTTTTCTCATTTGAGACTTAGTAGGTTATAGTGTATACCGTTTGTGTGCTGCTGTTTAAATTTATCAACAAAACTCTGAGAATGAACCTAGATATTTCTTTAA
>JAGLSB010000316.1 GCA_023135955.1 Bacteroidales bacterium
TAAACTTAAGCATTAAAACATCACTTACCCTCATTCCGGCAGCATAAAAAGCAAATATAAAAGCATTCCTTACGTGATGTATTTTTTGCAGCTTTGGTAAATCCAGATTTTCAATTAAAGCTATTTCTGTTATACTAAGGCGCTCCTTGTTTACTACTCCATGCTTAATTTTGTAGGTGAGGAATGGGGAATCTGCATGCTGAATTATCCCGTCACCAATAGCCCGATTAAAAGTTGCTCGTATTTTGTTAATATATCCGGCTATAGTTGTTTGTTTCTTACTCTTTTTTAATAACTGCTCTTCATATTCCTTAAGGAAGTCCTTATCAATCTCTTTAAAAAGTAAAGATTCAGACTTATGGAAAGTCATAAGACTATTATAAACTGTAATGTAATTCTTACAAGTTCTTATATGATTATTACTCCTAAGAGACTCGTAATGGGCTTTCATATATTCAAGGAAGTCCTTTGAATTACTATTAGTAATTTTATCCTTTAGTATCTTTGCAGTGACTATCTTTCCATCAGCTTCTAATGCCTCATAAGCTTCTTTAGCTGCACTTATTTTGCCTTCCAGATACTTGTTTATTTTAACATGATTAGGATGATTGGATCTGATGAAGTTTGAGTTCTTAGCTTTAGGATTAAACTGATTTTGTTTTACTGAGTAATTTAATTTCAACCGTGAGAGCTTTCTGTTAACTGTTATACGAAGGAATAATACATATTCTTTTTGACCCTTCTCAGGCTTGTGGTTTAATTCAATTTTGAAGCTTGCCATGGTTTTAAATTTAATGATTATTATTTAATTCTACCGAAACATTACCGAAACATTTTCTTCATTTCACTGCATTCTACTTCATAGTAGATAAACATAGTAGTACTTTATATGCCTGGTAATTAGAGAAATAAGAGGAGTTAGTGTGCAAGTAATTGCAGTAAAGTTAGTTCGGCTCCGGGTACAAAAGAGCGAGATCCATCCGATAGCTATCGGATTGGAAATCGCTCTTTTTTTTTAGTTCAATGGCTACAATCTATATCCTATATTCGCAATCAATGGACACCTACTATACCGGTAGTTGTCTTGATTTGGAAAAAAGACTCATTCAACATAAGGATAAAGAATTTAGTTCCAGCTTCACCTCTAAGGCTGATGATTGGAAACTCTTCCTGAAAATTGATGGACTAGAATATAATCAGGCCCGAAAAATCGAGGCTCACATTAAGAAAATGAAAAGCAAAGAGTACATTAAAAATCTTGTTAAGTACCCCGATATCGTTAAGCGGTTGAAACAAAAATTTTGACTAGATGGCGGTCCCGATAGCTATCGGGATGGTAGACGCGCTGGTCTCAAACACCTCCCGATAGCTATCGGGAGACCTCACGGTCGTGCCGGTTCGTCCCGATAGCTATCGGGA
>JAGLSB010000317.1 GCA_023135955.1 Bacteroidales bacterium
CTTTTATAATGATCATACTTCCTATGGTGCCATGCTGGCAATGCTCCTGCCGGTTTTAATTGCGCTGTTCATGAGTTATTTGAAAATGGATATTGGACAAAAAATTCTTTTCTTTTTGTTGATAGGATTATTTGTCGCGGCAACTTTATTTTCTTATACCAGGGCTGCATGGGTTAGTTTGGTGGCCGTTTTTGGCCTGTGGGTCATTATAAAACTTCGGATTAAACTTCAATTTCTAATTCTGGCAGGAATTATCTTTGGAGCAATTCTTTTTAGCGCCTGGCCAAGATTAATGGTGCAAATGGAACAAAACAATCAAACTTCTTCAGGAGAATTGACCGAGCATATTCAATCAATCTCAAACATAAGAAACGATGCCTCTAATCTTGAGCGTCTTAATCGATGGAACAGTGCCATCAGAATGTTTAAGGAGAAACCCGTATTTGGCTGGGGACCGGGGACTTACCAATTTAATTATGCTCCCTTTCAGGTTTCACACGAAAAAACCAGCATTAGTACTAATACCGGAAGACGCGGCAATGCACATAGTGAATATCTCGGACCCTTAAGTGAATCTGGGGTTTTGGGAATGTTAAGTATAATCATGATTGTAGCTATCAGTATATATACCGGATTAAAAGTTTACTTCAAGTCCAAAAGCCGGCAAATTAGAACCCTTTCACTCGGAATTCTTTTAGGATTGGTAACTTACTTTATTCATGGTGTACTAAATAATTTTCTAGATACGGATAAAGCCTCAGCTCTTGTCTGGGGATATATTGCCATCCTTGTAGCAATAGATCTGTATCATAAAAATTCTGAGGGAGTGATTGGGGCAGACCATAAACCATAGACCATGGAGGCTCTGTTGTATATTAATGGGAGTGCCCAAACTATTGTTAATGTGGCATTTAAAAGGTGACGTAGGTTACTTGTTGCAGTGATTACTCTTACCTGGATCAGACACCAGCATCCTGCAACTTCAATTAACTCAATTACTTTGCAACATTGCATCAGTTGTCTACCGTCTATTATCTATTGTCATTAACTATCTTCAATCCCTCAAAAACAATCTCTACTCTAATTCCCATTCCTTATTTTTTTTATATCTTTAACTGATTATTGTAGAATTTTATGTCATTTATAATTTGACATAAGTTCTTTATTTGTAATTAATTTCATTTGAACAACCCATAAAATCAATATAATGGCCGGTTTAAAATTCGCATTAGGAATGATTCCTAACACTGCAAAAATTGAAGGTGCTGATGACTATATTCGTAAAGAATTCTCTGATTATATTGAATATGAAAAATCAGATGATCTGCAGCATTTTACTGAATTGGAAAATGAAGTTACTTCAGCTGAATTTTTATCAGAGAAAAAGGGAATTCTTACATTGAAATTCAAGACCTCTGAAGAATATAACAAAGAGAAAGAATTTCAGGCTATTAAAAAATCTAAGCCTATCAAAAATTATTTTAAAATTAAAGAGTCCAGGCAGCTAAGTAATTTTAATAATTTTAAAACTTCTGAGAGTCTGAAAACATACTTTGAGTTGGAAAAGTTTGTAAATTCAGAAGAACTAGCAAAGATAAAAACGGAACTTTCATCGAAAGAATTTAAGGCTTCTGAAGAAGCTACAAAAGAAAAAAAGTATTTTAAGGCTAAGAAAAATTCTCAATTCAAAAATCATTTTAAATTTGAAAATTCTCCAGTTTATAAGGAATATCTACGTGTAAAAGATTCCGATGAGTTGAGGAAATTTAATGAACTAAAAGAATATTTAAATTCTGAGGAATTTCTCAAACAAAAGGAATATTTGATGCTTCCGGGCAAAAAGAAATATGGATTGTCTAAAGAATTTAAAAGGGAAACTGAATATTTTGATCTGAAAAAATCTGAAAAAGTTCTTTGGCATAAGAAAATTAAAAAGAAATATCCTTTTACTGAAATTGAAGAATGGGATCTAGCTTTCGAAGAAAAGTTTGAAACAGATAAACTTGAATCCAATAAATGGATGAATCGTTATATGAATGGTGATAAATTACTGAATAAACCCTATGTTTTAAATGACGATATTCATGCGTTTACAGACGGAAAAAATATTGAAGTTTCCTCAGGAAAATTAAATATTGTGACAAGAAAAGAAGATGGTTGCGCACTTTCCTGGAGTCCGCAATTTGGCTTCACCGAAGAAGAATTTGAATTCACTTCCGATATGATTTCAACTGCAAAAAGCTTTAATCAGAAGGAAGGAATATTCAAGGCAAAAGTTAAATTTGGTAATAGTGGGGTCACACAAGCCTTTTCTCTTATGACTGATCAGATATTGCCTCACATAGATGTGGTTAAGTTTGAAAAGAAAAAACTCTTTGCAGGCAATTTTTGGAAGAATGGAGGGAGGACTGGATTTTCGAAATCGATTGGTAAAACAGGAGGCAGCCGATACAAAAAAGATTTTCATATATACAGCCTTGAATGGACAGAAGGAAAAATGGTCTGGAAAATAAACGATCTCATTTTCAAAATTCAGACCCAAGGATTGCCCGAATCTAAAATGCACCTTTGTTTAAATGCCAGCCTGAAAAAAACAGCAAAAAACATGAACTTTCCATCAACTATGGAAATTGACTGGGTAAGGGTTTACAAAAAAAGGATATAATTATAAAGAATCCTTTTGCTGATTTTTTAGTTTTATAAAGTTCCATAATTATAGCTTTTATGGTTTTATTATTAGCCAATTGGATTACTTAATAAGATTTCTTAATTTTATTCAATGAACCTCATCTTAAATTCTCAAACAGAAAGTAATGAGTAAAAAAGATGGTAAAATAACAGTTAAACATTATCTGAATAAAAGGGCAAAATCTAAATCCATAAACGGAGAGAGTTTTTACCCCCTTTATCTTCAACTTATTGTTTCTGGTCATAAAGCTCAGCTAAAAAGTAAGGTTCAGAGCGCATTAATTTCTTATAAGGGATATACAGATAAGTTCCTAATCAACCCGGCAATCAGTAATTTAGTGTCTGTAGGCTATTTCTCTGAAAATTTGTTGGAGAGGATTGAAAATGAAAAAATCTTTCCCTTTTACCAGCTGCTTAATGATGAAATAAAAATACTTAGCTACATAATAAACTATGGGCAGCCGTTTACAAATAAATCATTTTCACTTGTAAATATTAGTTCGACTTATATGTTGTATTTAAAAGATATTCAGCATGTTCTCGATGATTGTGTAAGAAAATATTACCTGAAAGAACTGAATGAAGTTTTTCTCAACTCTACAAAAAACAGGGAAAACAAAAAGATATTCAAAATCACGAGCTTCTTTATTCATTATATTAATTGGACTAATAATTTTTGTGAATACTACGAATCTACTTACGACGTATTGCCTTCAGAGATTAAATTTATTGAGAATTTTCTAACTAAAGAATTGAAACTCCAAATAAAAGCTGTTTTAGCTTTTCATTCCAGAGCAAATTTTCTTAAACGGTTTTTGGATAAAACACAAAAAGGATTATCCCCTAATGTAAATATTATCGACTGGAGAACAAGTGGTAAAGAATTTATAAATAAAGAGTTTACCGAAATTTTCGGAAATCAAAAAGCAAAGGAATTTATTAAAAGCATTGATCTTATTCTAACAAATGATATCTGTAATCCTTTAAATGTGGGGTAATTGTGTGTTGTAATGCTAAAAACAGGAATATGAGTTTCAATCATCCTGCCTTCGTAGAAGGCAAATATTTCCTTAATTACGATGTTGACCAATTTCTAAGCTCCTTAGCTAACGATTTTGAATCACCAACATATTTGTTAAGTTCATTCCAAAACTTCAGACTATGATTATGATGAATGGTGTGGACAAGCTCATGTAATATTACATAATCAGACAGATGTGTAGGTAGTCGCATGAGATGAAGATTCAGATTAATATTTTTTTTGGCAGAACAACTTCCCCAGCGCGATTTCAAATTTTTTACCTTTATTTCATTTATTAAGAATCCGTACTTCGAAGCCATTTCCCGGGTGCGATTAACCAGGATAATTTTAGCCTCTTTTCTTAGGGTAGCAATAAGACTATCTGAAATGTATTTTTGAGATTTTTCTGAGTTTAGAGCTTCTTGTTCAGGTATAAATATTTCGCATAAACCAACGGTAAACTTTCTAAAATATCCTTGACGCTCCGTCCTTTGGATAAAAAATTCATGATGTTTAGTTGTTGGTAAATTTTCCTCTGTATAAATAGTTTTAGGCGGTTTCTTTTCTTCAATTTTAATTCGACATTTCTTAATCCAATCCATTCTTGAAATCAGAAATTTCTCCCCTTCTCTGAATGAAACAAAAAATGGAATATTAATTTTAACCTTCCCTTCTTGATTCACCCTGATACTCATTCTCTTGCTGCCTTTTCTCTTTTTTATGACAACTTCACCAATTTCATTAAAAAAAAAACTTCTTTCTATAATCATTCTTCAAATTCTCCTTCTTAAATCACTATATTTATCATTTCTTTGTAAAGAAACGTAAAAATCACACGAGATGAATTTTAAAATACGAATTCTGCTGATTATTTTATTATCATTCAGCATATCAGGAGTATCTTATTCTCAGGAGGCCTGGTCATTACAAAAATGTGTCGATTATGCTCTTGAAAACAATATTCAGATTAAGCAATCTAAATTGAACACAGAGTATAACGAAAACTTGCTTAAACAGTCACAATCAGATCTTCTTCCAAATTTAAACGCTTCTATAGGTCATGGTATTTCATTTGGTCAAGCTCTGGATCCAACAACCTACGAATTCACTGAAGACCAAACGATTAATTCTATTAATCCAGGCATCAATTCAAGGGTTACCGTATTCAATGGATTTCAATTGAGGAATACTATAGATCGAAATCGTTTTAATTTACTCTCTTCCATTCAGGACCTTGAGAAGTTAAAAAATGATATTTCGCTCAATATTGCCGGCCAGTATTTGCAGATTTTATTCAATGAAGAGCTCTTAAATATTGCAAAAGAACAGCTCGAAGTTACATCTGCTCAGGTTGATAGAACTTCAATCCTGGTTGCAGCTGGTAGTGTAGCAAGGGGAGATTTATTAGAAATTCAGGCTCAGGAAGCTGCCGATGAGCTTACAGTGATTACTACAGAGAGTAATCTTGAAATGTCTTATCTTACTCTTTCTCAATTACTCGAACTGGAATCTGTTGAGAATTTCAGTATTATAATTCCTGAAATAACTGATATTTCCGAGGATAATTTATTGGAAACAGTCGATCAAATATTTCCCGAGGCTCTCCAAATACTTCCTCAGATTAAAGCCGCTGATAATAGACAAAAGAGTGCTGAAAA
>JAGLSB010000318.1 GCA_023135955.1 Bacteroidales bacterium
CCCAGATCTCTATAAGCCCAACGTGAGCTCACTCCCCACCATTCAGTATTATCGGGTAATGAGGCATCACCACCATACAAAGGATTGTTTGGCAACCAAAAGGTTGACCAATTCATTTCTGTTGCCATCCCCGTTTTACCTCCAAACGGTTTTATTTCCGCAAACGTAAATCCATCTTCGGTCCAATAAAAGGCATGATGATGATAATTCATATAAATTAGTCCGTTTTTGTACTTAACTAAGTTAGCAGAATGCCCTGTCATAAGAGGATTACCTTCATACTTTGTATAAGGTCCTAATAAATTATCGGATGTAGCCACCCCATTTTCCGTACGAAGCCCCGGTTTCATTCGAGCTTTGTAATACATATACCACTTACCATTAAGGTATTCGATACGTGGATTAGCCACAAAATCATGATCAAAAGCATGGGGGTCATCTATCGTAGGTTTCAAAAGAAGTTCATCCGTTGCATACCTCCAAGGACCTTCCGGTTGGTCTGCCATAATACAGGCAATACCACACCTACGCTGCCCGTATTTTTCCACATTTGTAGTACTTGGTTCATAAAACATATAAAACTTCCCATTATATTTCACCACATCGGGAGCCAATCTGCCAACATCATCCCATGTGCCTTTCTTACCTACGGGTAATAAACCTTGGTCTAACCACAATACTCCATCTTTAGATTTCATGTAGCGTGTCCAACTTTTCCCTTCTGGGTTTTTCCTACCATTTTGAGGAATTGCTATTATCCACATGTGATAATAGCCCTCGTGATAGATAATTTTAGACGGACTTTCCTGCCAATCTCCCATATTATAGTCATCACTCATAATTTCAATGTGTGAGGGCTCCAATTTTATATTTTTTAACTCCGACGGCATGTTTTTATATACCTTTTCAGAGGCTTTAGAGAATACACCCGTAACCTGATTCTCTCGTGTAAGGGCATCTAAACCATCATTATCATCAGTTTGTCCATACACACACGCAACAACGCTCGCAAATAAACTCACAAATAGAAATTTTCTTGAAATTTTAATCATAGCACTTATAATTTTAAAAAATGACTTTTCAGTTTGATTGAATTATTCTTTGTTTCTTGGCTTGGGTTTGAAAGAAGGAGCCTCATTTTTTGGCAAATACTGTCTATGTTCAGCTAACACTCCGGCATATTTATCATCTCCGGCTAAGTTGTTATGCTCCCATGGGTCATTATCGTGATCGTATAATTCTTCCTCACCATTTTTATATCTAATATAACGCCAACGGTCTGACCTTATAGCATAATTCCCTTCTCCTTGCGACATCAACGCCGGATAATTCCATTCCATATTAGGATTTTTCAGCAATGGCACCAAACTATTTCCATCAATACCTTCTTTTTGCGGCAATCCTGACAACTCAACCAACGTTTTATAAATATTCACAAGACTCACCGGTCGTGAACAACGACTTCCGGGTGTTGTTACACCGGGAGCTACAATGATAAAAGGCACTCTATTTGCTTTTTCCCACAATGTAAATTTCACTACACTCTTTTTATCCCCAAGATGGTATCCATGGTCTGCCCAAAGAACAATAATGGTGTTATCAGCCATACCGGATTCATCCCATTTATCTATAATGCGTCCTATCATCCTGTCAGCAAAAGTGGCAGAAGCCTGATAGCTTTGAATCATCTTTTTAAAAGAACCCGGGCTATTTTCAGGCTGCTCCATTGGTAATTGATAACGAAAATGTTGGTTTTGAGACATTTTATAAGCAGCTTCTGACAGGTCATCAAAATCATCTTCCGGCATGGGAGGTAAACGTGTTTCATCAAACGGATACAAATCAAAAATATCAGATGGTGCGTAATGCGGTAGATGTGGTTTATAAATACCGGCGGCAAGGAACAATGGTTTATCCCACTGCTTTGCTAACTGTTCCTCAATCCACTCTACAGTATAATGATCAACCATTTTCACATTGGCCTCTCCCCAATCACCGGCTTTTACACCAATTTTACCCTCAGTAAATCCATTAAGATTTGCACCTTTAACATTGCCCATCTGCATGGGATAAAACTCCTCGAATGAGTTTATTTTAGCAGGGGCATCATCTCCACCTCCCACATTTGAACCGGGCTGTTTCCCATGATGAAAAAGTTTTCCGGCACCTCGTGTAGCCCAACCATAGTTATTAAAATATTTTGGTAAAGTAACCTCATTAGGCAATGCTTCACGCCACGGCTGGAATCCATATAATCCGCTAGTGGTAGGCTTTAATCCTGTCATAATAGAATTTCGTGAGGGAGCACACCCCGGAGATGTACAATAAGCTCGTTCAAAAAAACATCCACGCGCTGCCAAGCGCTCCAAATTAGGTGTTTTAATCGGATTACTTTTATCAAATAATGTAGTCCAATCGTTCATATCATCAATGGAGATAAAAAGGATATTGGGTTTATTTACTTGTTGTCCAAAACATGTTGAAAACAAGAAACCAACAAATGATATTAATAGTAATTTTTTCATGTTAATAAAAGATCTTAAGTTATTGATAATCTAAGAAACAAAATAACAGACAAGTCTCCAATTTTCAGAAGTGTTTCTTTTTCTTACTTACTGGTCCCATTCCCTTTTTGAACAGATCGCCATTTCTGTCATGTTCTAATTCTTGCAGTGACGGTTTAAGTGCGTTCACCTCGTCTAAATAAGAGAGCATCAACTGTTTTAGCTCCTCAGATATTTTCGGGAATTCTGAACTAATATCATTTTGTTCGCTAATATCACTATCCAAATGATATAAATAACACTTATCATAAGCCCATGAGTAATCTAGTTTATAGTTATCTTTAACAATAGCTGTAAAGGATGGCCATGCACCGGCTGGATAATGAAAAACAAAGAAGGGATGCTGTCGTTTCACGTCACCTTTCCCTCTATTTTGAAGTATTCCTAAAAAGCTACCACCTTCCATTTGTTGAGGCACCTCAAATTCAGGATTAACTATTTCCAAAAAGGTATTCATCAAATCATAACCTATAACAGGAGTATATGAAGTCGTCCCTTTCTCTATTCCGGGACCTTTGACAATGAAAGGGACACGAACTCCACCTTCATACACAAATCCTTTACTGTAGCTAAGTGGCCATGCTTTTCGTTGAGCAACTCCCGATAATCGATTTTTACTTTCGTCATAACCGTTATCAGCAGTATAAAAGATATATGTGTTATCTTCAATACCCAATTCTTTAATCTTACTCATCACCATCCCCACGCCATTATCCAAATCCTCATTCATTGCCGCATAATCAACGTCATTATGCAGTTTGCCCTTGGTTTTATTCTCATATTTTTGAGTCATTCCTGAACTACCTAAAAATGCAAGATGATTAGCATAATGACTAATTTGTATGAAAAAAGGTTGACCTACTTTCACTCTTTCTTCCATAAATTGGTTAGCTCGCCGACTTAAATCATACACCAACTTAGGGTCATCAGAAGAATTAGTGTCAAGATTACCTGTTTTATTGCCGGTGTTTCCGTCAGAGATGTCGTACCCACACTCTTTGGAAGTAAATGAAACATGCCATTTACCAAAATGCGCAGTCGCATACCGACCATCAGCTTTTTTTATGAGATTAGCCAATGCCAGTTTTGGGTCACAATTTTGCTTTGTTGAAGTATTGTTGTAGGTTACTCCTGTTTTGGAAGGAGATATCCCAAACTGAATGCTATGTCGTGAAGGAGAACACACCGGTGCCGGTGCATAACTTTGAGCAAAACGCATTCCTTCACTCATTAAACGGTCAATATTTGGTGTTTCATAAAAATCACTTTTAGATCCATCAACAGCTGGATCCATAGCAGATGACAATGAGTTCCACCCTTGATCATCGGAAAGTATAAAAACAATGTTCGGCAAGTCTTTTTCTTTAGCAAACATGCTCAATACAAAACTTCCAAATAGTAGTAATAAAATTATTTTCTTCATAGTTATATCACTTAAAGGGGAGTTCTAAAAATTAGTGAAATGTTCTTAAAAAAAATACCGATGAGCTTTTCGTTTTTCAACGGCATACTTTTATTTTGATAATCAGTCACATAGCCCGCCATGCTCCTTCTATCAAAACAGAAATCTACTCACTGAAAATTCAAAAATCTCTATCGTCTAATTTTTAGAACTCCCCTATAGTTAAAATTGCACCAGTTAAACACCGATATGAAATTGAACGACTGACGACTACAAAATAGCGAATTGCATATTTAACTCTGCTGACTGTTGTCTCCATCAACAATCGGTATTATTTCAAGTTATCGCTTTACAAAAGCAAATTCAACCGCATACTCAGAATTTTCATGCCCTCAGGAAACCGCACATTTCCGCACATTCTTGCAGAAAACCGCAGGAAATCAGAGAAATTGTTACTTTTTACTTTGTTTACTTTGTTTACTTTCAACTTTATTTTTAACAACTACGGCTTCACTTTCTTCCCAACCCACATGCTTATAATAAGCATCTATACTTTTAGATAATTGACTTACTTTTTCCGGCATCGTTTCCAGCAAATTGTGCTGTTCGCCCAAGTCTTCTGTCACATTCCACAAATGCAAGGTATTGGATTCTATCTCTTTCAATAATTTATAATCGTCCTGTACAATTGCAATATCCAAACTCCCACTAGGTTTCGTGTATCTAAAAATTAAAAATGGGTGTTGACGTTCAACCTTTTGATTAAGATTAGTCGTTAGTAAGGGTAAAAGATTTCCACCTTCAATATCGGGAATATCATTCGTCCTAATACCCAGTATACTCATTATGGTAGGATATATATCATATCCAACAACAGGTGTGCTTGAATGCACATTTTGCGAAATATCAGGTCCTGAAATGATAAAGGGCACTCTGATACCACCTTCGTTAATGAAATATTTGTGACTAAGTAAAGGATATGCTTTATAAAATGAACGCTCACTTACCGGTTTCCATTGGTCATGCTTATCTTCGTATCCATTATCCGAAGTAAAAATGACATACGTATTTTCTTCTATATTAAGGCTTTTTATCTTATCTAATATAATACCAACACCACTGTCAAGGTCTTCATTCATAGCTGCCCACAGTGGTGACTTTTGATAAGGTGTAGCATATCCGGCTCTTTCATTTATGTATTTATCTTCGGTCGATTTTAGAGCCTGATATCTCGTGTGATTTGCATAATAAGAAACCTGTACAAAAAATGGACGGTCATTGTTCACCTGCCTATCCATAAATTCAGCGGCTGCCTTGCTTAAACTAAACGTTTTTTTAGGATCTGTTTTGTCTTTAGAATTACCCTCTGAATTACCTGTTTTACCATCATGTTCATCAAACCCCATATCTTCCGGTAGCTTACACATATGCCACTTACCAAAATGGGCTGTCGCATATTCAGGATGTGATTTCTTAATAACATTACAGAGCGCATATTTAACATCAGCTTTTAGTGTCTTTTCGGAACACCCCCCAAACAATCCTAAACTTGAAGGTGAACGTCCAAACTGAATACTGTGTCTGGAAGGACAACAGGTTGGTGCCGGAGAATATGCCCGCGAAAAACGCACACCTTGCGCCACCAATTTTTCGAGATTCGGCGTTTGATAGTAAGTACTTCCTGAACCGGGAATATCAGGGTCCATCCTTACTGAAAGTGCATTCCACCCTTGGTCATCCGTGAGAACAACCACAATATTTGGCAATTGCTTATGCTGTGCAGATAGCAATACACCATAAAATAGTAATAAAATAACTAATCTATTTTTCATCTTAATAAACAGTGTTTAAATAGTTAATAATCAATATTCCACGCAAAGAACGCAAACCTGCCTGCCGGTAGGCTGGGAAAAACAAACAATCTGTTAGTCTTCAAACCAATCTGATAATTTAGGCAATTCATCTGCCTCAGCACATGTAATAACAGGTGCCAAGTTTTCCATCTGTGCATGAGGTCTCAACCCTTCCTCCATCTCCTTAATCCAATCTTCATTTTTCCGTTTTATTTCTTCATAGATTTCAGGAAATTGGTTCGCCACATTAGTAGTTTCAGCTATATCTTCTTCAAGATTATATAATCTATTCCCTATTAGTTTCCATTTTCCCATGCGATATGCCCTACCTCTATTTGCAACTTCATTTTGTGGTGACTTTATTTGCTCAGGATTAAAAAGAAATTCAGAAATATCACGACCATCAATCTTATTATCAGAGAGATGCCCGCCTGCAAGTTTTGCAAAAGTTGGCAATAAATCAATCGAAATAGCTATCTCATCAGACGTAACTCCGGCGGGAATTTTCTTGGGCCACCATGACAGAAAAGCGCTACGTTGTCCCCCTTCATTAGCCGACTGATACTTACTTCCACTTAGAACGCCCATATCTGTACCTTTTGAGCCTCCATTGTCAGAAAAGAACAATACCATCGTGTTTTCTTCAATCCCCAACTCCTCCAACGTATTCATAACCTCACCCACAGCCCAATCAAGTTCTTCAACCTGTGCCGTTAAGTGAACCTGAATATCATTACCGGTATAACCCTTTGGTAAAAAATCCGAATGTCCAAAGCGAGGCATATGCACTGCTGCATAAGGAATATAAGCAAAAAACGGCTCTTCTTTCTCTCCTTGTTCTTTAATAAAATCCAATGCGGCGTGAGTAGTCGCCTGTGTAAGCAACGATTGGTCAACACCATCCTTAACTACTGCCACCGGAGTTTCGTTGATAATCCACGGCATCGGTGAACGATTATATTTTGCTCTTTTCCAATTATTTTTAGAATCAAGCTGTATCCACATATCATTGGAATAAGGAATACCATGATAAACATCAAAACCATGACTACTTGGCAAATAACCGGGCAAGTGCCCAAGATGCCATTTCCCAAAACAACCGGTAGTATAACCTGCATCCTTAAACATTTCTGCCATTGTATATTCCTTTGGATTGAGAGCCTTAGTTTTCTCAGGTTTACAAACTTTACCATCCATACCAACACGGTTAGCATAACATCCGGTAAGCAGTGCTGCTCTTGATGGAGTACATTGTACAGAAGCAACATAAAAACTGGTTAACTTTAATCCTTCATCCGCCATTCTATCGAGGTTTGGCGTTTTATTGAGTTTTGAACCAAACGGTCCAATATCTCCATATCCCATATCATCAATAAAAAAAACTACAAAATTAGGCTGTTCTACTGGCTTTTGGCATGAACATGAAAACACGCTTAACAGTGGTAGCGTAAAATAAAAGTATAATTGAAGCTTTCTCATTTTTTAATTTTTTAGGTGGGTTCTAAAAATTAGTTTTTTATGCTATTTGATTGTTGGGGAAGAACCCGTTATCCCCTTTACTCAAAAATTTAGTTGTGTCACTCCATTTTTGGAGTTCGATTTTCCTAAATTTCTCACAATAAGTTCAATAATTCTATCAAATTTTCCATTTCTGTTGTTATTTTACGGTTAATATATTTAATCTCATCACTTGTTCATAGCGGAATAGGTTATAAATCAAATTGATTCAAAGACGGAATAAAGAAGAAAATTTATTTCCCCCCCCCTCCTTTTTTACTAAAAATAGTACACTCCATCCCACATTGCACACACAAACAACCCTCAATGCCATTTTTCAGGAAGATTGCAATTTTCCTTCCCTATCAAAAACTTACTGTAATTTTTTCTCCATATCTTCTAACTTTATACCTTTTGTCTCTGGCACTTTAAGTTTTACCCAAACCAATTGTAGAATCATCATTACACAGAAAAAACTGAAGATGATTGCGGGAGATAGTATTTCAGCCATTTTAGGGAATACTAAAGTAAGTGCTGCTGCAAAAAACCAATGCGTAAAACTCCCAAGAGTTTGTCCCATAGCCCTAAATTGATTAGGAAATATTTCGGAGATAAATACCCATATAACGGTACCCTGACCTATGGCATGAGCAGCGATAAATGCAAAAATACAGTAAGGTACAATGGTGTAATTCCCCATCTTGAAAGCAATAGCACATAACCCTAATGAAATGATATAACCAAATGAACCAATATAAAGCAACTTCCTTCTTCCCAGTCGGTCAATTAACCAAATGCCAAGATAGGTAAAAATAAAGTTTGTAACTCCAATTCCGATAGATTGTAAGAGGGCTGCTTGTTGTCCTAAACCTGTCCACTCAAAAATGCGTGGTGCAAAATAAAGAATGGCATTTATTCCTGAAAGCTGATTGAAAAATGCCACAAAGAATGCTAAAAAGATAGGCACTCGCATCTCTTTGGTAAAAAATCGTCCTGAATTTGTTTTACTCTCCTTAACGCTGTTTTCTACATCATGAACAAGGTTATCAATCTCCTTGTCAGACATATTGACATTTATCTTTTTAAACACAGAACGACCAGCAGCAACATTCTTAGCATGGGTTATAAGCCAACGTGGACTTTCTGGTAGGGTAAAGCAAAGCACTGAGAAGATGAGAGCAGGAATAGCTTCTACACCAAGCATCCACCGCCAAGCAACCTCTGCATCCATATATTTTCCAATAAGAAAATTGGAGGCGTAGGCTACCAAAATACCAAGCACGATATTGAATTGGAAAAGACCCGCTAAGCGTCCTCGCTTATTTGCAGGTGATATTTCAGAAATATAAAGCGGTGAAGCAATAGTAGCAATACCAACACCAAGTCCACCAATAAAACGAGATAACATAAATAGTGTTGAATCGCCTGCTAATGCAGAACCGATGGCAGAGACAAAATAGAGAAACCCAGTACATAATAATGTTTTTCTGCGTCCATACTTCTCAGCAGGAAAACCTCCAAGCAATGCTCCAATTACCGTACCCCATAATGCTGCACTGGTAGCCAGTCCGTGCATAAATGAACTCAATGACCATAAATCCTGTATCTGCTGCTCTGCTCCGGAAATGACTATGGTGTCAAATCCAAAAAGAAATCCTGCCAACGCAGACGTTATAGTCCAAAAAAATAATTTATTTTTCATGTTATTTTATATTTTATTTCTGATTATAATCCGGCATTGCTCCATTCTGAGTGCAAACAAAAGCAGACAACTCAACTGCTTTTTGGTGTAATTCCTTCAATGGTTTGCCTTTTGCATATTCGGTAATCATAGCTGCCGTAAACGAATCACCTGCGCCTACTGTGTCTTTCACTTCTACTTCAGGTGTTTGAATGTAACTTTTTTCGTTGGCTGTCATCAGCAAACTCCCCACAGCACCCTTAGTATAAGCTACCAGTTTTAAATTGAAATTTTTAATTAATTCAAGAATCTATCCTTCTTCACTTTCAGCAGTTATTTCCAATAAATTACAAACAACAGGCAGTTCTTCTTCATTAAGTTTTAAAACATTGCACAACTGCAACGACCTTTCTATTATTTCCAGGCTATAGAAATTTTGACGCAAATTTATGTCACACACAACAAGGGCATCAGGCTTGCATTGCCCCAATAAACGCTCAATGGTATTTCGGGACACACTGTTTCTTTGTGCCAAACTGCCGAAACAAACAATATCGGCAGCGGAAACTACTTTTTTACAATCATTATTTAACTCAATAAAATCCCAGGCTACATTTTCATGAATGATATATTCGGGTATTCCTTCTGAGCTAAGCTCAATATCAACTGTACCTGTGTTTTTCTCATTTACCTGAATAAGGTCGGTAGTTATATTCTTAGTTTTCAACAGGTCTAGAATTTCCCTGCCATTATCATCATTCCCCAGAGCACTCAATAGCAAAGCTTCTGCTCCGTTTTTTTGGGCGTGATATACAAAATTACCGGGTGCCCCGCCAAGCTGCTTGCCATTTGGTAGCATATCCCAGAGCAATTCACCCATTCCTATTACTTTTAAATCATGTTTCATTCGTTTATAATTGTTTATTTCCAGTGGTAACTCATGGAACTCGCTTTTAATCATCCTCCTGTGTGGAAAGTAATTTACATGCTCGTTTCATTGGTATATACCTTTATAATTTTGGATTGATTATCGCATCCATTTGTTGTAAGAGTTGTTGCTTGATTTTTGGATGTTTGTCTATTACATTGTTCTTTTCGCCAATATCTTTTGATAAGTCGTATAATTCGTAATCGTTAGTTCCAAAATCCTTTAAATAAACATGGGGTGTTTCCGGTTTGCGATCGGGCAAAAGCAGTTTCCATTTTTCATTGCATATGCCAACAACACGCCTACTTGTAGCCTGCATATAAAGATACTCTTCCCTATTGCCTTTTTTACTTTTGCCAACTAACAACTCTGATTGGTCTACCCCGTCAATATCGAGATTTTTTGGCATATCAAGCGAAGCTACACTTGCAAAAGTCGGGAAGAAGTCAATGGACGCAATCAGGGCATCTGAGGTTTTTCCGGCAGGTATTTTTCCTTTCCACTTCATGATACAAGGCACTCTGGAACCTCCCTCATAAGCAGAGCCTTTACCGGCCCTTAATGGTCCTGAACTTCCCCATGCTACCTCCGGTCCCTTACTCCAAGGCACAGGAGTTTTGTTCCTGAATTTAGCTTCTTGTTTTCTATGCTGACGTTCCTGGTCGTTACACCAGGCACCATTATCAGAGGTGAATATAAAAAGCGTATTGTCCTCAAGTCCGCATTCAGCGATAAAATCAACCAGGCGCCCTGTTTCAAAATCTAATTCTTCCACTACATCAGCAAATAGTCCATTACCCGACCTGTTTTTAAAATCGGGCGAGGCATCTATCACGGTATGCACCATTGAATGTGCGAGATAGACTAAAAATGGAGCATCTTTATTCTCCTCAATAAAATCGATTGCTTTATCAGTATAGGTGCGTGTAAGTTGACTCATATCCGGAAATTTTCTTTCAAATTCCATATTGTGATAGATGTCTATTACACCAATATCGTTCGACCCTAAGGTTCCCCAGAAGTAATCAAAGCCCTGATCGTTAGGCATTCTTCCGGGTATGAATTTCCTGCCGGAAACGTCCCATTTACCTATGCAGGCGGTTTTATAAGCTTTTTCCTGAAACAATTCAGCAAAGACAACATCTTCTTTGTATAATCCTTTTTCGGAACGAAAAGGGTACATTCCACTCAGTATGGCATCTCTTGAGGGAGAACAATGATTTTGTGCATAAAAATCAGTGAATTTTATCCCCTCATCAGCCAATTTGTCAATATTGGGAGTTCTTATGTTTTTTGCTCCAAAACACCCTAAATCGCCATAGCCTAAGTCATCCACAAAAATAATAACAACGTTAGGTTGTTCGGTTTTTTGAGAATAGCTCTCATAATATCCTAATAGCAAAATTATTGCTAATACTAATTGTATTCTTATACTTTTCATGTGTCTAAATTTGTATTTTAATTGTTACATGGGACTCGCCAAGAGGTCACTGAGCTTGTCGAATGTGTAGTCATCCGCATATGTGAGAATGATATACTCATGGCTCGTTTCATATTTTCACGTTTGACATTTTAGCCCTTCTTTTTCGTTGCTGACTTCTTGGTCTTTGTCGGCATAGCCTTTTTCATCAACTCACCGCTACGATCAACCTCCAGATCCTTCTGTGTCGGTAGTGTTGCATTCACTCCATTCAGATAGGCCATCAACGTGCGGTGCATATACTCTGTCTTTTCCGGCATGGAGGCGCTGATATCTCTTGCTTCACTGAGGTCATCCCTGAGGTTGAACAGCTCAACACGATCCTGCGACCAAATCTTGATCAACTTATACTCCCCTTGAATGAGGCTCGTCATCGCCGGCCAGACACCCTTCGGATAGTGGAAGACCATGAAGTCATTTTCCCGCTTAACCGCGCCTTGCCCCTCTTGTTGCAGAACGTTTACCAGACTGCCGCCCTCCACGAGCTCCGGCAGCTTAAACTGCGGATTAATCCACTCCAGAAACGTCGGCATCAGATCATATCCAACTACCGGTACCTCACAAAACGTACCTGCTTTAACGTCCGGACCGCGCACAATGAATGGAACACGAATGCCGCCTTCGCGTACAAACCCTTTACTGTAACTCAGCGGCCATGCCTTGCGTTCGGCAATGCCATGCAGCTTACTTTTGCTTTCATCAAAGCCGTTATCGGCCATATAAACCACATAAGTATTCTCCGAAATCCCCAGTTGATCAATCGCCTCAAGCAGACGTCCGACACCCTGGTCCAGATCCTCGTTCATGCCTGCAAATTCCGGATCTGTATGCCGTTTTCCCGGCGGGAGCGCCTTATACTTTTCGAGCATTTCCGGCGATGACATGAACGCCAGGTGATCGGCATAGTAGGAAACCTGCATGAAGAACGGCTTCTTCGCGCCCACCTGCTTTTTCATGAACGCGACGGAACGATCTGTAACCTCAGCAGTGCGTTTCGGATCAGCCGTATTATTGCTATTATTCCCGTCCTCGTTTCCGGTACTTCCGTCCGATTCATCATAACCGCAGGTTTCCGGTTCAAAGGAAACATGCCACTTACCGAAATGAGCCGTCGCATAGCGGCTGTCAGCCTGCTTAATCAGGTTGGGCAGCGCCTGTTCGGGATCACACAGCTGTATATTGACGTAATTATTGTAAGTCACCCGTGTCTTAGCCGGGCTCATCCCGAACTGAATGCTATGCCGCGTAGGCGAACAGACCGGTGCCGGCGCATAGCCGTGACTGAACCGCATCCCTTCCCGCGCCAGTCGCGCAATACTCGGCGTCTGGTAATAGTCACTCTTCGAGCCCTGCACTTCAGGGTCCATCGGTACCGACAGTCCATTCCAGCCCTGATCATCCGCCAAAATCAGAATAATATTTGGAGTGTTTTGTTGTTGTGACATTGCAGAATAACCGGTTGTTATTAATGCAATAATCAGAATTAAAAATAAATTATTGTTTCTCATGTTTTTAAATTAACAAAGTGTCATTGGTTGATGAATAGAAAATTAGCACATCTCATCCAGGTATTTGTTCTACTTGCTATTTTTTTTCTTTATCCGACCCCAAAGCCTTTGTCTTGTTCATAAACTTAACCGGAGCTTCGTTTTTAGGAAGCCATTTTTTATGTTCTGCTATGATACCAGCATAGGTTTTATCTTTGGCCAGGTTTTTCCATTCCCATGGATCATTATCATGGTCGTACAATTCTTCTGTTCCATCACTGTAATGAATGTATCTCCAGCGTTGTGAACGGACAGCGTGGTTTCCCCTTCCCATAGTCGAGATGGCAGGCTCCCATTCCAATTCCGGATTGTTAAGCAGTGGAACAAGGCTGTTTCCATCTAAATCGGTTTTATCTTCCAATCCTGCCAATTCAAGCAGCGTAGGATAAATATCGACCAAACTAACCGGACGGTCGCACCGGGTTCCGGGCTTTGTTAAACCAGGAGCTACAATAATAAATGGTACTCTGTTCGCTTTTTCCCACAGGGTAAATTTTACACAGGCCTCTTTATCACCAAGGTGATAGCCGTGGTCGGCCCATAGTACAATAATTGTATTTTCCGCTCTTCCCGTTTTATCGAGCTGGTCGATTAAACGACCAACCATTTGGTCGGCAAAATCGGCAGAGGCCTGATAACAGCGCACCAGATTCTTTAAGCTTCCCGGATCCTCATCTGGTTTTTGGGTTGAATTTTTCCAAAAGAAAGGCTCTGTATGTGCCATCTTTTTCCCAATTGGAGGAACATCATCCAGGTCATTTTCCGGCATTGGGGGCTGACGGAGTTTATCCAATGGATAATTTTGAAAAGTTTCAGGAGGAGACCAGAAAGGCAGATGTGGACGAAAAATTCCGGCAGCAAGGAAGAGGGGTTCATCTTTGGGCTGTTCTTGCATTACCTTGTTCACATATTCTACCGTGTACTCATCGGTTTGTTTCTCCACATCGTGTTCACCCCAATCAAATCCAGGTTTCCATAATGGTCCAACACCTTCATCACCTTCGCTGTAACCATTGTAGTTGATTCCTGGATAATGTGCATGTATTTTCATCTTAAAAAACTCCTGAAAACTGGGATTGTCTTCCCGATCGGCACCAGTCCTTCCATGATGGAATATTTTCCCACCGCCTTTTGTTGTATATCCATTTTGAGTAAAATACTGAGGTAATGTTACCACATCGGGCAATAGTTTTTTCCATTCCTGTTTATTAGCGTACACCCCACTGGTTGTGGGCTTTAAGCCGGTTAAGATTGCTGTCCGTGATGGATTACATGCGGCAGTGGCACAATAGGCCCGTGTAAAAAAGCAGCCTCTTTGAGCCAGTCGCTCCAGGTTGGGTGTTTTTATTGGATTATCCTTATCGAATAGGGTTGTCCAGTCGTTCATATCATCTATGGCGATGAAGAGAATGTCCGGCTTCTCATTGTTTTGAGCTTTAGCTATTGCAGCGCTT
>JAGLSB010000319.1 GCA_023135955.1 Bacteroidales bacterium
GGGTAGGCAGTATTTCTTAAATAATCTACATCACCAGTAAACTGATAATGCCACCATATATGCTGACATATCCATGCGCCACCAGTTACCCATATACCATGATTGGCATTATTTATAGGTGCAGCACCTCTCCAAAGATCTGTGTTATGGTGTGTAACCCAGCCATTCATATTGTAATGTTCTTTGGCGACTTTTTTTCCTGTAATAGCCAGATCCTCAGCCATAGCTATTAATGGTTTAACACACTCCGAAAGGTTTGTGATTTCAGCTGGCCAGTAATTCATCTCAGTATTAATATTAATTGTGTATTTGCTGCTCCAGGAAGGATTCAATCTATCATTCCATATCCCCTGAAGATTGGCTGGTTGAGTACCGGGGCGGGAAGATGAAATTAACAAATACCTTCCATATTGAAATAGTAAAGCAACCAGGTCCGGATCTTGATCCTGATTAAAAGATATCAATCTATCATTTGTTGGACGAGCTGATATTCCTGTTGATCCCAGTTCAAGTGACACCCGGTTAAAAAGTTGGGTATAATCTTGAATATGTTCTTTGCGTATAGATTTGTATGATTTATTCTTTAATTGATCCATATAATCCAGACAACGTTTTTCCGGGTTTGCGCTTATATCTGTATAATCAACAAAGCTTGTAGCAGCAACTAAATAAAGTGTAGCCGTTTTAGCACCACTAAGTTGTAATGATTGCTCATTAACTTTTAGTTCGCCCCCATCATGAATTACTTTAAGTCTTGCTTCAAATGTGAGATCACTATCTGGATATTTCATCTTGTATTTACCAGACATATTGTAATAATTCATTGCTTTTCCCTTTAGAATTACCACATCTCCAACAACTGATACATCATGAATTGTATGTGGAGAGTTTAGTCCGATTGATAAATTAAGTGCCCCTTCTTCATCAGTTTCTAATCGTGTAACAATAGTCTGGGCCGGATTAGACGCCAATACTTCACGCTTAAACTTAACTCCATCAACCTCATAAGAAACAGTAGAAATGGCATTTTCAAGGTCTAACTGGCGTTTGTAGTTAATAGGATTTTCATGATCGGGGAAATCCAGCACAATATTACCAAATGGGAGATAAGCCATTTGTCTTAAAGGTTTCGACATGAATTTCTTGTTAGCAAGTTCTTCTGCTTCATCTTGTTTACCCAGCCACAACATCTCTCTTAATGTATCGAGGTATTGATGTGATCCATTATTTGCATAATCATTAGGACTACCACTCCAAAGAGTCTCTTCGTTAAACTGAATAACTTCCTTTTCAGACCCTCCATAAATCATAGCTGCCATCCGGCCGTTTCCAACAGGTAATGCTTCTGTCCAATCCATTGCAGGTTCATCATACCATAGCTTTAACCTTGAATTTGAATATTGCTCAGTTTTATTTTGATTGTTACAGGAAAAAGAAATTAGAACTATGATTGCTATTAGAAACTGATTTTTAGCTTTCATATTTATTGTTTGTCTAAAGTTTATTTATTCTTAACAATTGAGTAATTATTAATTAGAAAGTAAGGCTAAACAATTAGCATTTTATTCCAATCCATTTTTATTCATGATAAATTTCAGTAAAATATTTCAAGATAATTAATTTCATGGTTTTTGATTAAACTTTCTTTTTAATTAGTACCACCCAGTCCTTCTCGGGATCAGATGGCGCTCCCTCTATTTTCAAAGTACCACCAGCCTTAATTTTTTTAGTTTTCCCTTTTTGAAGATCTCCACCATTTCTTGGATCAAACCATTCAACAGAAAAAGTTCCGGTTTTATCCGATAAGTCTATACTTCCTATACCATTTCTCAGAAAAACAATATATAATTCATCGGGAATTGCCAGACAATAATCACCTTCACCCACTAGTCCATCATGATTTTCAGTACGCCAGAATGGAAGGTTATTTTGCTTGAAAAACGCCACAAGATAGCGACACTGATCCCAGAATAAATCACGTGAAGCATAGTCCTGACAGCTTAAATCGGAATGAGCATGTTTATAGCCAAAATACCATTCCGTTCCCCATGCCCCAGCCATAAATGCCCCCCATAATCCATTTATTCTGGCATTATTATGTTCAGGATTTTCCTCATCAGGCAAGAGCGAGTGTGAAGCATCACCCGGTTCATCAACTGCTACAGCCCATTGTTTACCGGCTTCTTTTGAAAGTTTAATCCATTTAAGCACATCTCTGTGTACCTGACTGAAATCAGATTTATGAGTTTGAAGAGAAGGACCTGTAATCTTACTACCGGGTCCGAGCAAATCATCGAAGGGTTGTCCGTTATGAATAACAATATGATGATTGTATGAATCAGTATTATGTAGATATTCTGCGGCGGCTTTACGCTGAGTTGTATTCATTGGAGGAGTTTTATGATTCTTCCCCCATACACCGGTCTCTTCTCCTATATTCCAGTTCAATGCCAGATGATGTCCATACCGGGCAATTAATTCCCTGTAATACAATTGTGTTTTAGCTCCTATTGCTCCATTATCCAGAAGCCCCTGATTTTCCGCTTCCAATAATTTAAAATGCAGAAACATACCAAGAAAATCAGCATGTTCAAATACAACTTCCCACTGATCAAGCTTTGAACAATCGTATCGATCCCATGTATCATAATCAATGAATGGAAAAACATTCCGATCGTCGCCTAAAATATTCATTGTAAGAAAAGAAAATGCATTTAATCCTTCTGAAGCAAGATAGTTTATTGCACCAATTATAGCTTTGCCTTTACCATCTTTCCAGCTTGGATCTCCTGCTTTCCAATGTTTTAAATGAGGCTCCCAGGTTTTTACGAGATCATCCTTTTGTCCGTCATTTTGAAATGTCCCGTCAAAATCAGTATAGGCAAGAAAATTTTCCGGGGCATCGGGACCAATTTTTAAAAAATATTCCCCGGTTTCAGTAAATTTCAAATAACGTTCACCAATATATTGTAGTCTGCCTTTAGCTCTTAAATCATTTCCTGTTTTATCACTCTCAGCTATTTCGAAGCTTCCTGCTGCTTCATCCATATATCCGGCCGATTTGCCCGATTTATTTATCGCAGCATAATCACCCCTATTGAAGTCCACACGGTACTCCCAGCTACCCGTTTCGTCGGGGGCGAAATGTACTCTCCATTTATTTCCTTTGGCTGCTGAAGTTTCTCCAGCATTTCCATCCGCAGCAAAGTATCCTGGAATCAAATATGATTTTCCTGTTGACTTATGACTGAACAATACATTCAATCTGTAATTCATAAATGGATTTTCTTTTTCAGTTTCAGAAGTATTCGGGCCACTGAAAGTAAAAGTTACTTTATGCCACTTTTTCAGCTCGCCACTAACTACAACAATATCTTCAGCCAAAACTGATTTGTCTTTCAAAATATTTGTAATCTCACCCGCAACAGAAAAATGAGCGCACAAAATAAAGACGATAATAATACTGTAAATTTTGAATTGAGAAGACTTCTTAAATTTTTGAATCTTTTTCATATGTTTATAGTTTATTTTTTTACCATATGGAACCGCAAGATGTAAAATAATCATTTTAATCATGCTTGTTTCATAATACTTTATTTAATCAATAAAAAATCATCATATCAAAACAGGAAAATTATACTAATAATCTCTCAGCTTACATTCAGAAGAAAAGACAAACCCGATACAACATTCCTGGAAATATTCTTTAACTAAAGCTTTAGCAAGAGCTGGCAAAATCTAACAGTATTGCATTAAATTAGCTAATCCGATTAGTCTATA
>JAGLSB010000032.1 GCA_023135955.1 Bacteroidales bacterium
TCAGGATGCTGTGAGCGTTTATAATAACAGGACTGGTAATTGTGAAGGATTCACCAATTTATCAATCGCTTTTCTAAGAAGCCTAGGTATCCCAGTTAGATATGTAAGTGGATTTACTTTACCAGGAAGCTATCAATACCCCTTCCCAGGTGGAGCTTATATTGCTGGTGGTGGGCCAGCTGGAGCTCATGCTATACATGAAATATATTATCCATCTATTGATAATTGGGTTCGGGGAGATGGACAGGGAACTGTTCATTATACGAATCAAAATTTCATTAAAGAAGCTCATGGCCCAGACACTGAAGCAACAGGATTTAAAGTAACTTTTTCGTATAGTTCGGGAAGCCCCCCTCCCCAAGTAAATTTCTCAAGAAGTATAAATACTACCATTGGATCTGTATTTGCAAATTATTCATATGTATCCCATCATAATTTTGGGGGAAGTAATTCGGGTGAGCATCTATTTGCTGTTGATAATAGTGCTTATCCTGTTGGTATATATGATGATGTTGAAATTACTGAAGGAACAGCAAATTTTTCACCAGGAAATATTGTTAGTTTCACAGCAGATTTTACATCAGGTTGGGGTGATACTTATGCAACAGAGTGGGACTGGACAATGATTCTCCATCACACTGGAGGAACATATCTTTATCATGAGGGCCTAAATCTACCTGATTTGGGGAACCAATCTATCTGGAACTTTACAAGTAGTCTGTCCCTCCCGAATTATGATTGGGTAAGAGACTTTAATGGAAATATTTATGGATTAGTACAGGCTACGTCTACTGATAATAATGGAGAGTATAATACAGGAGAATTTCCAATAAGTATCAATTACAAGCCCAGTACACCCCAAATAAACATTTTAAACCATTCGAACTCATCCATCAATCTTGAATATCATACTATTGGAGCAACAGCGTATGATATTTTTTACGGTAATTCTGATCTATTCGATAGTTATGCAGGTACATATGCATTTGAAGGTAATAGTCCGATTGATGTAGATGAGAATACTAGTTTTACATTGAGCAATCTGGAGTCACCAACATATATCACCCTTAAGGCAACAAATGCCTATGGTGAGAGCGATTTAGCAGATCCCATTGCATTCTGTGAATATGCCCGACTACCCTATACTACTGGTTTTGAGAGTGGATTGGATAAATATTGGAGTACAAAGAGAGACAAAAGCACCAACAGGGTTACAACAACAAGTTCATATAGTCCTCATGGTGGATCTAGCCATCTTATTATGGATGGCACACCATCCCAATACTATACTAACTCAGCAGATCTTCATTTAAACCTAAAAAATGAGAAAAACGTTTTACTCGATTTTTGGTGGAAAGAATTTGGTGATGAAACGCATTCTCAGGATGGTATCTATATTTCTAACGACGGTGGTATAAACTTCGTTAAGATATATGATTTCGAAGGTAGTTCTGTTACAAATAATACTTGGAAAAATATCATTTTGGATTTACGGGATCTTGCCATTCAAAGCGGCTTTTCACTTTCCGACCTATTTGTTGTAAGATTTCAGCAATACGACAACTATGCCATTACGACTGATGGCTTTGCTTTCGATGATATCTCTGTCTATTGCGGAATTTCATCAAGTGCATCAAAAGATGCATTATTGTGCTTAAACCAGAATCCTAGTTATTTGTATATGACAGACCATAATTATGGGTCGGATCCTCATTTTTATTCTAATGAATGGACCCATGGAGGTTATAAAACAACCAAAAGAAGTCTTATTGATCTGAATATTTCAGAAATCCCACCGGGCGCAATCATTGAAAATGCAGAGCTATCATTATATGCTTACAATGATTCTTACTATAATAATTGGCATATGAATTTTTCGCTCATGGGAAATCCTTATATATTCAATGCCAGTTATTTAAAAAGGATTACAGAGCCCTGGGATGAGAATACAGTAACATGGAACAACCAACCCTCCACCACGTCTCAATCTCAAGCTTCTCTTAATGAATCCACAAGCCATGGGGAGAATTACCTGAATATCGATATTACACAATTGGTGCAAGAAATGGTTGAAGATCCGGACAATAGTTTTGGATTGATGCTAATCTTACAATCCGAACTCAATTATGCTCAATTGGCTTTCTGTTCGAGTGATCATCCAGACGAATCCAAGCATCCCCAAATTTATATTAATTATTCAATTCCAACCTTGCAAACATCACCATTTAGTACAAGCAAAGACGCAATGGTATTGCTACACACAAAACCGGGATATGAATATTGTGCAAATACAAATTATGGTACTTACGATAGGTTTGTTGCTGATGAATGGACCAGCAGCGGTTACAGAACTAATAAAAATAGTTTGATTGATTTTGATCTTTCAAGCATACCAACTACAGCTGTAGTTACTGAAGCATTAATAAACCTCAGGGCATGCAATCCTCAGCCAAATGATGAATACAAGCAAATGAGCAACATAAGTACTGGAGATCCAGGATTTAAACCCAATGCTTCTTGGTTGAGAAAAATCATTACACCCTGGGATGAAAATCAAGTTACTTATAATACTCAACCCGTAACTTCCGAGATCGATAAGGTGTATTTGAAAACTTCAGAAACTTATAATGAGAATTATCTGAATATTGATATCACTGATTTAATACAGGATAAAATCTCAAATCCCAGCAATAATTTTGGAATATTATTAGACCTTTATTATGGTGAAAAATACGCGAGAATGGTTTTTGCTTCCTCTGATCACTCGGATAATAGCCTTCATCCAGAACTAATATTAAATTACTATAATACTGAAAAAGTATACCAAATTCCTTTTACAAAGCAAGGATACCTCTGTGATGAAACGGATGATTGGGATGTTCAATCTTCCGATGGAAAAGATAAGGCCTTTTTAGTCTATTTACCAAATCAGAACGAGATAGAGATAACCCTTTGTAGTGCATTAACTGATTATGACACCAAACTGGAGATTTTCAATCTTGACAGGACTACAACAGGTCTCTATAATGATGATTATGACGACTGTACATATGATGATTACCATTCAGCAATTAATGGCGTTCTGTCTGCCGGTTATTATTATATCGTTGTCGATGGTTATGGTGGAGATTGTGGGAACTACGAATTGTCAGTAACAGTGGGTGGTGGATTGAAAAGTGCAAATGTTAATGAGGAAAATATCACAACGGGTAATACAGAGAAAGCAATAGATATATCCAAATTGTTGATTTATCCTAATCCGGCACATGATGTATTAATGGTTAAATCTGCATGTGAGATACAGAAAATTAAGATTGTAGACCTTTCGGGTAGAATTATCTTTGTAACAGATAGAATCTCAAACAGTACCTTGGAAATAAACACGGCAGAATTCAGCCCTGGCGTTTACATGATATTCGTTTACACTATACAATCAAAAACAAAACAGAAATTTATTATTTCTAGGTAAAGTCCATACATATTTAATTAGAACAAAGAAAACAGTTTCATCCCAACCCTCTTTAGTTGTACGCTCCCTATCCCAGGTAATTAACTATACACTATTCGAATTAACAGCTCTTTAATTGTAAGCCTTCGGCCATCTACATCTTTCATAGGATTTCCATGCGCAGTATCTTAGTGCCAAAATTACTACATGAAAAAAACAGAGCGGGATATGTTTCCCTTGATTAATAAATGGCAAGCTAGCGGAATTAGTCTGAAAGAATTTTGTAATAATCATAATCTAAGCGTTCATATTTTTTATTATTGGTTAAGAAAATACAAACAGCAACACAATTCATTAAGTACCGGTTTTATTCCTGTGGAGGTAAATGCCGTTGAAGAGCCTTCAAAAACAGAAGTACAAATACTCTATCCTAATGGTGTACAGATTACCTTGAGTGATCAGGTGAGTACTCCCAGGATCAAGGCATTGATTAATGCTATCTGATCGGTATGTTTTCACTGACATCCTCTTTTCGTTATTATATGTATCGGGAGCCAACCGATATGAGAAAATCCTTTGATGGATTAAGTGGCCTTGTTCAGGGACAGTTAAAACGAAATCCCACCTCAGGTGAGGTATTCATTTTTGTCAATCGTCGCCGCAATAAGGTTAAGCTTCTCAGGTGGGAACAGGGAGGCTGTATTCTTTACTACAAACGGTTGGAATCCGGCACATTCGAGCTTCCCGGATTTAATAATGGTGCCGTTTCTTGCTAGATGAGTCTAACTACCCTGATGCTGATGATCGAGGGTATTACCATTGAGAAATCCAAGAAAAGAAAGCGGTTTTTTATCAACAATTCGATGATTGATTCTTAATAAAAAGCCTTGTAAATATGAGGGTTACAGAGATATAATCTTCATCTTTGCATCATGCAAAGCGGGCATGAAATATCATCAAATAATCAAGTAGTTTCTCTAAAGCAATATCCGGAGTTACAAGCTGAAAACTTATACCTCAAACAAGAGCTTGCCCAGCTCAAGCGGATGATCTTCGGGAGTAAGAGTGAACGATTCATCCAGGAAGATACCGGACAGCTATCCTTGGGAATGGATATTCGGGAGCAAACACAGCCAGAAGTAGAGACCGAAGAGTTGTCCTATACCCGCAAAAAGCCATCTAAGGAAAAAGAATCCCCTGTTCGCCTTCCGCTTCCATCACATCTGCACAGAGAAGATCATATTATAGAGCCTAATGAAGATATTACCGGGGCAAAGAAAATTGGTGAAGTCATTACCGAGATACTTGAATATACTCCCGGGAAGTTTTATGTAGAGAAGTATATCCGTCCCAAGTATGCTTTAGCAAATGAAGAAGGTATTGTTATTGGAGAACTTCCTTCCTTTCCGATACCTAAAGGTAATGCAGGAGCAGGACTTCTTTCCCATATGGCAATTAGTAAGTATCAGGATCATCTCCCGTTTTATCATCAGGCAAAGCAGTACAAGCGTCAGAATATGATCATAGCAGAGTCCACCATGAATGGTTGGTTCGCCTCAAGCTGCCGATTGCTAGAGCCCCTTCATGAAAAGTTGATGAAAAAAGCACAGCAAAATAGTTACCTGATGGCAGATGAGACACCTATTCCCGTATTGACCAAGGATAAACCCGGAGCAACACATAAAGGCTATCACTGGGTGTATTACTCCCCTTTGAACAAACTTGTATGTTTTGATTACCGGAAAGGACGAGGCAGAGAAGGTCCGGAAGAATTTTTACAATCTTTCCATGGAGCACTGCAAACCGATGGTTACGCAGCATATAATAAATTTGAAAATCAGCAGGGCATTACGCTTTTAGCTTGTATGGCTCATGTCAGACGTAAATTTGAGCAGGCTCAGGATAATGACTTTGAAAGGGCTGAGTATGCCTTAAAGAAAATACAGGCGTTATATAAAATTGAAAGAGATGCCCGTGAACAGGAACTTTCATTTGATCAAAGAAAAGTGCTTCGAGAGAAAGAGTCTTTACCAATATTATTAGAGTTAGAAAACTGGATGAAAAATCAGTTGTCCGAGGTATTACCCAAAAGTTCGATTGGCAAAGCGATCACCTATACCCTAAAGCTATGAAAACGTCTGACACGTTATACTCAAGATGGCAGCTGGGAGATAGATAACAATCCGGTTGAAAACAGCATTCGCCCGGTAGCCCTGGGGAGAAAAAACTATATGTTTGCCGGATCTCATGAAGGAGCCCAACGAGCAGCTATGATGTATTCATTCCTGGGTACCTGCAAAATAAATGATGTAGAACCTTTTGCCTGGCTCAAAGATGTCTTGGCTCGGATACAAGATCACTCAATCCAAAAACTGGAAGAACTCCTACCTGGACACCAAACAGAAAACATTGGCTAAAGCAAAAATAATATATCAATCCGACGAAGAAGTACTCGGAAAGCATTTGCGATCTAGCGAATGGATTTATTATACTGGGCATCTGACCATCTATGATAGAAAAACATATTCCGTTGTCCTAAAGCTAAAAAACGAGACGTTGGATTCTTTTTTGCATGAAATTACTGAAGAAGAAAAAGAAATTAAAGGAAAATCAATATCTGAAGTTTTTGGGAAAGTCGCAAAATGGCTCTATAAGAGGGGAGTTATCTTTCAAAATTAACTCAGTATCTAAAATTCATACTCAAAATCAAGATGTAGTTCCCCGAATGCTTACGTTGCTAAAGCAAAAATCTCTTCACTTCTTGGTGATTTAACAGAGGAAACTTTTAATGAAATTAAACAAGGAGATTCAAAAGAATGGTTTTATAATCTCTGCATGAAAATTTTCTCTGAATCAAATCATTTAGGAACATTACATCTAGAGTTTTTGCTTATTTGGTACAACAAGAACGATGAAAACAGGAAATACTTAGAAAATTTGATAAATATTTTTCGTGCCTTATAATTTATTTTAAACAAAGGTTTTATATCTTAGTCACGCTAATCATCAAGGGTATAATTATATAAATTATGCCCAACATACTAGAATACCCTCTACAAATATGCCTTAATCATGAGCTTATTGTCATTCGCGTACCCCACTTCCACAATATAATCTCGTATTTGAATTCCATTCTCGAAAAAGCACTCTGGAATATCTCCATTATTTTTCAAAGTAGCTTGTTTCGGGTAAAATACATTCTTCAAATTTCCACATATCCGCAAAAGCATTGCGCATGTTCTTGTGAAGTCCTCAAAAGCAAGTCGAATATTAAAAAAAGCTATCAAAAGGAAAAAAAAGAACTAGTAGAGTATTCTACAAGCTTGCTTTTTTCAATGTATTTAGGGCTTATTCATGCAGTTTCAAAGTTAAATTCTGTTTTATGATTATCCGCAGAACGATACTTAAACAGGAGTTAGCAGTCAAATTGTACCCTGATAGTTCAAATGCAGAATCAGCAATGCAACTACTCCGAAAAGAAATACGGAAAACTAAGGCACTTAGGCATAAACTATATAGTGAGCATGTAAAAAGTAATACGCACTACTATACGCACCAACAATTGAATATTCTACTTGAACACTATTGCATAACGCCTGAAGAATTTGAACAACTTTAAATATATACCATGCAGTACTTTAAAAATATTACCGATTTAGAAATAGCTAAACAACAATATCGTTTGTTAGCAAAGCAACTACACCCCGACATGGGTGGTTCTGCTATTGAATTTCAGAAAATGCAACAAGAATATAAAACCCTTTTACTTCAATTACAGCAACAACAAAAGTCTTCAGTTAAAACATACCATTCTTCATCGCTTGAAAATGAACTTTTATCCGAACTTGGGAAACTGGCAAAAGTCTTAATTGAAAAACAAGTGCCACAAAATTACTTATTGAAGAAAATAAAAATTACCGATTCTAAGCTACAAAAAGGTTTGTTTAGCGAGATTATGAATTTTTTGAATGGATTGTAAAAGTATTTTGTTAATCTCACTTATTCGTTATAAAAGCCTATATTTATAGTGAAAATATTTTATGTCTAGCAACTTGATTATATTTTATAATGGGATACAAAGCGTTAATTACAATAGATTTACCTGATATTGATAGCTCAAAACGAGATGAGTTTTATAAAGTATTATCAGATAAAAAGTGGACTAAGATTGATAGTTTGACAACAGCTTGGAAAGTATCATTTAATGATGAATTTTTAAGAGACAAAGCAATTGCAACTTTAAAGGCACATCTTGCCAAAGCAAAAGACACAAGTGAAGCAGAAAGTGTTGGCTATGCTATTCAACTTGAAAAAGAGCCTGTTGTTATTGGAGAATTGTAATACTGTAAGCAGATATTTATAACATTCAACAAAGGTCGGCAATCCCGACCTTTTTCCATTTCATTTCATTATTCCCCATTACAACTCGTTTCACTCCGTTACAAAGCGTTACCGTCAAATTATTAGTACCCTATGTTTGTTCCCATTATGGAAGCAGACACAAAGAAAACATTAGGCACTGTAGCCGTTGTAGCAGCCATTGGCGGAGGTTTCTATCTGATTAAAAAGGGTAGAAAACTTCTTTCCGGTGCAAAGATGAACTTTGCACTTCTTGGCTTCCGTATTCACAAAATGGACTTACAAGAAGTTCAGTTTGCCGTTAAACTCCGTTGCTACAACCCCACAAAAGCACCCATCACATTAGCAGTAAATCAAGTAGTCGCCAAATACAAAGGTTCTGCTATTGCTTATTCCACTCCTGACATTAAAGGATTAACCATTGGTGCTGGAAAAACACAAGAACCTGAAATCGTTTTTCAAGTGCCTTACCTGAATCTCATGGGTAAAGGTTTATCAATGTCTTTGCTCCAAAATACTGCGCAGCTTAAAGCCGATATGAGCTTCACCCTTACTCTAAGTGTAAATGGAGAAACGATTACTACCACACAAAATTTAACAGATGAAAATGTGAACGGATTAGCATTGGGGCAACTCGGTATTGTATCCGGCCCTCGCAATACCCAAGACGGTCGGAAGTTCAACAACCTAATAAAAAAAGCCACAGGAAAAGAAGTCTTTGTAAAGAATGGCAATGTATTGGAGACGGTTGAAAGCTGCATTGATATAGTGGCATCACATTACCGTGAAGTCGATGAATTGGCACAAACGCTTAAAAGCGGTTCGCTTACTGAGCCTGCCGAAGTAAAAGATACATGCCGAAACATCTTCAACTTCGCTTACAACTACTTGCAATATCAGAAAGATGATGACGGTACAGAACAGCTTCGTACCCCTGCCCGTAGTTGGATGGATGGTCAGATGAAGTTCAAACAGCAAGGGAAAACATCATCCGGTATTGATTGCGATGATTACAGCATCTTTTGTGGTTCAATATTAAAGTGTTTAGGCATTCCTTTTAAGTTTCGCATTACCAAATATGATGGCAAACAGCATTTTCAGCACATCTACATTTTTGTGTCTACTCTTGCCGATAGCGAAGATGAGATAATCATTGACCCTGTACTATCAAAATTTGATTACCAAAAGCCATACAGCTTCGAGAAATCAGACTTTAGTATGTCTCCACTTCAAATGGTAGCAGGTATTCGTGGTATTGATGGATTAACAGGAACAACCAGTTTAGGCTTACCAATCTATGCGCTTTCAGGATTAGACCTTGCAGGTGGTAGTGAGGCACAAGGCGACCATACCGAACTCATGGCTATTGTATCAGGTGTTGATTTTGAGGATACCATGAACGGATTAGGAAGTGCTGAGGATGCCACTCTCAGGTACTTAATACGCACTCGTAATTTCTTGCTTAAAAACAAGGATAACAAGAGTAAGATGGCACATATCCAAAACCCTGACCAGTTCATCAGTATGCTCGACCAAGCCATCAAGTTTTGGAATACACCACAGCGTGATGCGGTATTTGACAAGCTATCAACCATTGAAGATAAACTGGCTGAAAATGGTTTAATCAAGTATAATGCAGATGCCATTCAAGGTTTTGAGGAGTTTGATGAAGTAGATAGTTTGGGGCGTAGTAGAAAACGTAAAGGCAGATTCTTCAAAGCTCTCAAATCGGTAAGCAAGAAAATTGGTGGAGCTGCAAAAAAGGGTGTTAAAGCTATTGTAAGATTCAATCCTTTAACCATTGCCATTCGTGGCGGATTGTTAGCAGCCTTACGCCTGAATATGTTTGGCATTTCAAAAAAACTACAATATGCTTACCTGCCGGATAATCTAGCATCAAAACACAATATAGATCCTGCTAAACTAGCAGACTTAAAGAAACGTCTTGGCAGGGTAAAGAAGTTATTCAATGGCTTACAGGGTAAAGAATCCAACCTAAGAAAAGCTATCCTAAAAGGAGCTAAACAAAAGAGTTCCGACTTTTCCCTAAAAGGTTTTGATGGTTTATTAGCCGAATTGAAAGGTTTGGAAGCCATTGGAGAATTAGCAGAATTGGGCGATTTGGGAGTTATAGCTACCGCAGCATCCGTTGGTGCAGCAAGTGGAGTTTTGGCAACCATCAACAAATGGCTGAAACCAGTAAAAGATGTTTTTTCAAAAGCCAAAGGGAAAGCAGCGGTAGCCAAAATGCTTAGACAAGAAAAGAAGGGTAAAGAAGTTGACTCTGAAACAAGACAAAAAGCAGCTGAATACTTACAGCAGCAACAAAGTCAACAGCAACTACTCCCCAACACAACAAACTTTGCAATTCCACAGGAACATGCAAATATCACAACAGCACCCAACATGGCAAGAATACCAATAATTTCAAGTCCGGTAATTACCAATAAAGGCATGAGTAAAGGAGCTAAAGTTGGAATTGGAATTGGCGTTACAGCACTTATTGGCACTGGAGCTTACTTCCTATTCCGAGATGATAAGCCACACTCCAATTCAAAACCAACTAAATCAAATAAAAAGAAATCGCTTGGCGCGATAGAACTCAGTTAATACTTGAACTTAAAATTTATAAACATGGCAGTACGAAAAACAACGAGAACTCCTACCACAAGTAGGACTCAGAAGATTGATTTTATGAAAGCTACCAACAACATCGGAAAACCCATTGCTGCCGTAGCAGGGTTTGCGGTGGGGAAGTACGCTCTTAAAAAACTTCAAAAAAGCCCAACAGTCACTGGATTAGTTGGCACAGACATGAAAGAATACCTCGTTCCGGTAGCGGTTACGATGGGCGGATTGGTCGCCACTCAGTTTACCAAAAATGAATACGTCAAATTAGGATTGGTAGGTGCAGCAGGTGCAGGTGTTGAAGCAATGGTTAAAAAAGCCACAGGCAAAACCATTCTACAGGGTCTAGAGGGCGTGTTGGGTGATGAAGAAAGCTATGACGAAACAGAATTAATGGCTTTGAATCCCGTAACACAAGCTCTTCCGGCAGCTGATATTGACATCGAGCGTGAGATACAAGCATCGGTTTCAGGTGCAGAGGATTTCAGCATGAGTGATGAACCTATAGGAAGTGCAGCTTCGGATTATTCTATGTCTGATGACCCAATTGGAGCTACTAACTATCCTGATGATACAAATGAGGAAGTTGGCAAAATCAATTCCATCGATCCTGACAGTATGGACTATGACATCTTTTCGGGCGATATGATGGAATCCTAATCGCACCACACAATCAAATTAATCAAATTTTAATAACAAAAACAAAAGAGAAAAATCATGGCAGACATTAATGAGCAAAATGATTTATTTCCTTCAATGGAAGAGATTGAAGGTTTGGAAGCATCGATTCTTAACAGAGAAGAGGATGCACTAGAAAAAGAAGAAGACCAGGATGATGCCGTTGAAGGCATTGGCGATTTGGGACGAACTCGCCGTAAGCAAAGACGTAAGGTTCGCAGAACTCGCAGAAGTGCAGGGCGAAAAAGTGCAGTACGCAGATCATACAATGCAGGTGTAAAAAGCACTGCGGTAAAGACCGGGTTAACTAAAAATTTAACCTCCAAAGGACAGTTTGAATTACGTAGACAACAACTGCCTGCCGATGTTCAAAAAGCCTTGAAAGATGCACGTATGCAAACCGTAGATGCAGCTATCTATACGGTAAAAAGCATCAAAGACAAGTCGGATATTGATTTGATGGAAGCATCAGATGATAAAAAGGCAGGTTGTACTAACCTGAACCGTGCGCAATTGGATAGCGGTAAGTATTTCTTGCTTACAGATGTCGTATTAGAGTATGCTCATGGCGCATCAGAGGAAGATAGCGACCCATCAGATTTCGCATTTGGTCAGTTTGCATTCCCACCTCAAATCGTCAACGGAACATTTGAGATGACTTTAGGAACTAAGGTTGTTTTACCGGAAGTGTCTTGTGCTGTATTCGATGATAGCGATACCACCAAACGTAAGTTTCAGTATAAGCTTGCGAATCCAAAGTGGTTGAAACCGTCAATGGATATTACACCAAAACTGAATATGCCAAAAGCAGTATCAGGCGATAAGGTGTTCCACCCAGCGGTTAAAGTGACCCTATTGGGTACAATGACAGAGAAAGCATAAGCATTCAATTAAAGCCCATCCATACAGAGAGCAAAACCATACTAAATCAAGGCTCAGTATAGATGCGCTAATTGATGCAAGCTATTAATTCAAAGGGGCGGTAATTTTGCCGTCCCTTTTTAAATAAATCACTTGGTATATGGAAGCAAAAGACACAAATATTAAGAAACTACAGGTCGTAAAGTTCGAGGTTAAAAAGGGCGAAACCTTTGAGTTTAATGGAAACACCAAAACGGAACACGACCGCATCAAGGGCATCTTTCTGCGCCTTTCAAATGCTCAAGCTTTGCAGGGTGCAACACTACGAGTTTGGCTAGATGATACTGAAATCATCCCCGATGATACCGAAGTCGCTCTATTGCATCATAGTGATGATATGAGCATTAACGATGTAGCCTTTCCGGTAGAAGAGAAAGCTAAGAACAGCCCTGTGAGAATCATCTACAAAGACAATAGCGAGAACCTTGCCGTTGCTGACAGCTACCATGTAAGGGTTTACCTGCTTGCCGAAGTAGATAAGAAGTAATCAACAAATACCCCTAGAAATGACAGCTAATGGCTGCGATAATTATTGAGGGAAAGCTTCAATTATTGAAATAAAAAACAACGAATTAAAACAGCACCAAATCGAAATTATGAAACGGCACTTTGTAATAACACACCAATCAAAGGACAATGGACATTTGAATGTTCAGGACTTGCTCCCTGCATCGTGCAAGCTCATAACAGGCATAGCTGTAAATGCTACGGTAAAGCAAGATGCTGAAATGGAAGATGTACTTGAAAGCCTTTCTTTTCCACAGACTTTAATAACCGGATTAATGCAGGATGAACAAATTGCATCCTTATTCTACTCTTATTTGCGCACACGTTCGGATGCAGCAGAAAGCCGTGCATTTTTCGAAAGTGATATACTCCCTGAAATAGTCAGCGTATTAAGTAATAACATCGTTTTCTCATGCTTGAATTCAGAACAGCAGCAAGAGTTAAGTGAGAACATCATTAATCTGTTCAACAACCAATTTACCAATTACATCTACAACGAAGCCGGGCTTTTTAATAATGGTCAGGGAATGAACGACCTTGATTTTACCGACTTTATTGCACAGCAAACACTCATGTTTACCTACAAACACACGGACGAAATTTTCAAGCATACCATTCAGACTTACAAACAACCCGAACCATATGAATGTGGCAATATCAGCTTGTTGGTTAATGGCAACAGCTTTTTACTACGAGATTATATGCTTACAGCCAACCGCAAGGTTCGCTACATGAGCAAGGAGATAATTCCATTTCATGAACCCCTTGATGTGAATAGCAATATTCATACAGTTTTCAAGAGCAACAAGAATAGTAACGACAATATACTAACCATCAGAATCTATATTGAATATGAACACGAGTGAGCTATTACATACGATCGCAAAAGACCGTGTTGCCGGGATGAGAACCATAGACAGTTATCAGTTGAAACCTGCAATAATAAGGGTTACAAGTGCAGACATGTCGCTTGATTTGAAAAATGACATGTGGATTCTGAACACTAGAGGTTTACCTGATTCTATTACTGAATTGGAGATAGCAAGTAGTGATAATGTGTTTACTGCTACACCCAAAGAATACGACTTTATGGATGAATTCCGCTATCAGGTTTTTACCGATTACATCGACATTAAAACCGATACCGAAAACTTTCAGCCATACCGCTTAGAGTTTGTAAAAATAATCCCCCACCGAAACTAATACAGCTATGTTAGATTACAGAGAACAGATACAAAGCATTTTTGACTTTTTGAAGCGTTCGGAGGCTGAACAGAAGTATCCATACGCTTATGAGATATACTTATTGACAGGCATTGAAGAAACCGCATTGACTTCGAGAACCTCCGGAACGGTTAATTTCAATCAGGACATTGAGAGTGCCATCGAAAAAGCAAAGCAGTCACATGGAATGCTTCGTGTTGATGTGTTTGGAGGTAAAAGTGCCAATGCTCGAAAATTAAATAAATATACGGTTAACGTTAGTGGCTTGCTTTCTCCACAGAAAACACCTTTAGAAAAAGGCGAAATACAAACTTTGATTAAAGAACAAATCAGTCAAATTAAACAACCTACCAATGGTTTGGGAGATTTGAATAGTCTGCTTGGTATGGTAACTGGCAATACTGATGGTGCGCAAGGCATCGAGGGTTTGTTTGGTCTATTCAACACTATTTCTGGCAGTAACAAAGAGATTGACCGCATTACCTACCAAAAGCAACTGGATGACTTTAAGTTTGAGACACGCCATACCATGCTCCAAGAGAAGTTGGAAAAATTGAGTGGTGAGAATGCTGAATTACGTGTGGACAGAGAACGCTTCCATAACGAAAATAAGGATCTGAAAAATGAGAATTCGGAACTTGAAAACCGTTTAGCCGGATATGCTCCAAACGAAGTAATGAAGCGTGTAGCCGTTGGCGTTATTTCAGGCATCGGTGGTCGTTTATTAAGCAATTCTCCTAAAACAGCCGAATTATTAGGACTTACTGCCGATGAACTGAAAGGGGCTTTAGGAATGGTCGATGACGATTCTGAAGAATCAACTCAAATCCCCGATACCAATGTTGAAATAACCGACATGGGTACGGCAAATTCTCCCGAAGACAAGAAGAAAGCAGAAATTATCA
>JAGLSB010000320.1 GCA_023135955.1 Bacteroidales bacterium
AAGGCAAATGGTCTTGCTGTACTGATTATAGTATGACCCTTTTTGGCGGTACCAATATGCATATCAACATAATCCAAAGGAGAAAAAACTACTTCTTTAGGATTGCAAGAAATTAGTAATGATAGGGATAAAATGATTAAGGCTGACAGAATGGGTTTGCGTATCATGTGTTTGTAATTTATTTGATCAAAATATTATTGTAATGTCGAATATCGAACACCGAATGTTGATGTAAGATCTGAGTTCTTTCCTTCCTATTTCATTATTCGTTAATCCCTGCCTGCCGGCAGGCAGGGACATTCATTATTCATTTTTATCTCCTCTGCAAACACCCCTCCCTAACCCTCCCCTAAAGGAGAGGGAATAGTAATTCTCATAAATAAGAATGATTAGGTCTTCTTAGCCTTTCCCCTTTAGGAGATCCCGATGTACATCGGGAGGAGAGGGGTAGTAGTCAAGCGATTCAAGGAGTCTTGGTAACCAACCTACCTTTTTCTCCTCACCGGCTCCCCAGACATTAAGAGCCCATTTTTTTCTTTCAGTATTATTGCTTCTTCTTTCGTTAAATCAGCCTTTGGCTTTAGTCCGTACCAAACGTCTTTTTCCCAGGTAAGGGGAGGAACGAATGATTTGAAACGGGAAGCATAATCATCCGCCATTTGCTTTACAATGTCAGGATTACTGTCTGAAACATCATTTCTCTCAGCTATATCTGTTCTGCAGTTATACAATGTAAATTCATCTTTACCTGACCAGTAATGCAATATCCATTCATCGTTTTTAATAGTCCAGGCAGCAGGAACATTCCTGTTCTTATCCCCGGGGTATGACCATGAAAGAGAATTGCGATTTGCCCACACTAAGTTTTCATGGATAGCTTTTTTACTTTTACCTGTTATTAAAGGCAGCATACTTTTCCCGTTCAAATCAGCACTCTTTGGTATATCAATATTACAGGCATCAAGACAGGTTGGGATAACATCCATAGAACTAATTAGTTGTTCACAAACAGATCCTGCAGGGATTTTCCCTGGCCACCATGCCATCATTCCCGATCGGGTTCCCCCCATGTATAAACTTCCCTTATGTGAACGATAATAGCCGTTTGCCGGTAATGGCGTTCCACCGCTCGCACCATTATCGCTCAAAAAAACGATTAGTGTATTATCGAGCATATTTTTTTCTTCAAGAGTTTCCATGATACGCCTAATCCCTTCATCAACTGCAAACATATATGAATTCCAGATTCGCAGTACTTTTGGTAATTCCTGAAATTTGGAATCATATTCCTCAGGAGCAAATTGATTTAGCGGACCATGTGGACAATTATAAGCGAGATACATAAAAAACTGATCATCATTATCAAGCTTCTCCAGATAAGATCGGGCTTCATTTGTCAATTGATCAGTAAGATAACCCTCTGCTTTAGCTCTGGTCTTGTTTCTGAATAAAATTTCTGATTCGTAGTATTGAGTACCTGATTTGTTAAATCCGAAATAATAATCAAAACCTCTGTCATTTGGATGTTGCCCGTCATATGCAAATCCACTTTTCTCCTGATCGTAGCGACCAATATGCCACTTACCAAACATCGCAGTTTTATATCCATTATCCTGAAACAGTTCAGGCAATAATAGTTCATCCTCAGGCACACCATTTGAATTCATATCGGTATTATTATAGATGCCGAAACGTTGCGGATACATACCAGTAAGAATTCCAGCTCTTGAAGGAGCACTAAGAGAGTTTGCTACATGCGAATCGGTAAATCTGACTCCTTCGGAAACTAATTTCTGAAGTGTAGGCATTGAGTTCTGGGTAGCCTCAATTGCCATTTCAAGACTATAACTATCTCTCCTGCTATTTGATCTTGCAAGAATATCCTGATTTACATTTGATTCATCATAATTTTCATAATTGGCACCAAGGTGACCATATCCCATGTCATCAACCAATACAATTAGAATATTTGGGCTGGATTTAGTTTTATCTTCTTTGGGCTTATCTATCGGAGACATTCCTAATATAAAAGGAAGACTAAGAATAGTTGCACCGGCCTTATTTATGTTCTTTGTTTTCATATATAACTTTATGACTTATTTGCACAACACAGACATAGCCAATGTTTACTATTATTAGAAGTAAAATTAGCAACCTATATTTTAAGTGAATATTAGTTAGATATTTTAGTTTATTAGCTCGACTATTTACTCGAATCTAAGACGCTAAATGCAAATTCCTCGAAAATAACACCGGTATCAAGAAATACCAATGAATCATTTACCTGATAAGTGGTTCCTCCATCTTCATAGGTATAATCCAGGTAAATAGTCCTGTGTTTTTTATCAGTATAATCCTCACTTTCCGGATCATCTTTAGTAAAATATTTACCACTTCCGTTTATCACAACAGATGATTCATCAGTTTGCGATACGGTAATCGTTTTATTACTTTCATTAAAGGAGAGCAATGCGCTATATATACCTCCAGTTTTATTTCCTCCAATGATTGACATTACACTCTCATCCAAAGAATTTGTTGATAGCTCAACCATTCCATTGTCAGTAAGGAATCTTTCAGAATACACGAGGGTATCGACACTGCTTATGCGCATTCCCCTGAGGAGATAAACTCCATGAAATTGATTGATGTATTTAATGCCAAACAGGGTGTAATCCTGAGGCAGTATATCCCAATGCTCTGGCACTCTTGGGTCAGGATCAGAAACAGTACTAACAGCTAAACCACTGAGAATTGAATCTGCATCCGCATCTGTAATTCTAAGCGGAAGTACATAATGTAAGTCGGTCGTTTTAGGATCATTGAAGAATGCATCATTGAGATTCACTCTCAATTTTCCATAGAAACTACCTTCTGGAATAGTTATTTTATCGAATGTTGCATCATAATATGCAGAGGGCAATATTTCAAGTGTATCCCCATTACTTGC
>JAGLSB010000321.1 GCA_023135955.1 Bacteroidales bacterium
GAAGACAGCAAAGCTGTGGTGGAAGTGCTTAAGAAGTTGATATAAGATATTCAGCTAAAGATTTAACAAATAATCCCTTTTAATTATTACAAATTTTAAAAATACATTCCCGCTTTGGCAGTAATAATCGATTCTTTTATTTTGTTTTAGATGCTTTTAATGAATTCTTACCGCTCTGGCAGTAAAAACAAGAATATATATTGACAAACAACCTTAATTCACTATAAATAACCATTATAATGTGTATTTAACCTTGTTATTCAGGATAATTATTGTAAATTTGCATGAAAACAACAGTATAATAGTGAATAAAGCACTGGGAAATATCATTAAGGAAAGACGAAAGACTTTAGGCATAACTCAAAAATACCTGGCAGAATTAGCAGGTGTGAATCCTAATACTGTCATTCGCATAGAAACAGGAATAATAAACCCAAGTGTTGAGATAGTTAATAAGATTGCAGAAATCTTAGGAATGGAACTTACATTAACTGTTAAAAAGCAAATTGATAAATGAGAAAAGCAGAAGTATATAGAAATGGTGAGTTAGCAGGATTTCTCATTGAAGATGACAATCGTCATTACACTTTTTCATACGATGATGACTACTTTTTGAGTAATAAGAAGTCTTCAATTAGTTTGAAACTTCCAAAATCGCAAAAGGAATATAGGTCTGAGATTCTATTTCCTTTTTTCTTCAATATGTTAAGTGAAGGAGTTAACAGAAAGCTTCAAAGCAGAACTTTACATATTGATGAAAAGGATCATTTCGCTTTCTTATTGGCCACAGCTATTGATGATACTATTGGAGCAATTACCATAAAACCAATTACAGAATGAGTTTGACGGAATTAACAGTATGCCCGGGAACACTTAAAGCGGGCTTTGATTCCTATAGTCCAGCTGCTTTACGCAATGTATTTAGTTCTAAACAGGTGAGCTATGTTTTACCTTATTTGTCACCAAAGAAAGACGAAGAAACCAACGAGCTGTTCATGGAGAACAGAAAACGGATCTCTATTTCAGGTGTACAGGAGAAACTTTCGATCATTCAGGTAAAAAACAAATTACGTTTAACTGAAGCAGGAGAGCAGGGAAGCCATATTTTAAAACCTATTCCTGTCGACCTGAAGAAAGTGGTAGAAATTCCGGCAAATGAGCATTTAACCATGCAAATAGCCAGACAATTGTACGGAATAAATACTGCTGCCAATGCTTTGATATTTTTTCAGGATGGCGAGCCTGCTTACATTACTAAAAGGTTTGACCTTAGAAAAGATGGCATGAAATGGAATAAGGAAGACTTTGCTTCATTAGCTGGGAAGACTTCTCAAAATGCGAATTCTGATTATAAGTACGAGTATGATTATGTACAAATAGGCAAATTAATTAAACAGTACATACCGGCATGGCGTATTGAGATTGAAAGGTATTTTTCAATGGTAGTATTCAATTATTTGTTCTCGAATGGTGATGCACACCTGAAAAATTTTGCAGTATTGGAGAATAAGAATGGAGATTATCTTTTAAGTCCTGCTTATGATTTAATCAATACTCGCCTGCATGTTGATGATTCTAGCTTCGCTTTGAATGGAGGATTAATGAATGAGGAATTACGATCAGATGGCTATCAAAGAACAGACAAGCCTGAAAATAAAGATTTTGTTATATTTGGAAGGGAAATTGGAATTGCTGACAAGCGTATCGAAAAGCTTCTGATTCCTTTTTGCGAACGAAATGATATGGTGGAAGTTATGATTAATAATTCATTCCTGAGTGAATCCTTAAAAAGAGGATATTTGCTACATTATAATAATCGTAGAAATCAGCTAACGAAATAAAATAAATTATTGAGACATGAAAAAATCACTACTAGCCATCGCTTTAGTTTTTACACTTATCTTATCACAATCTTGCTCTAAGGAAAAGGAATTTTCTAAAACCACAGCCCCTGAAAATATGGAATGGTGGGATGATGCCAAATTTGGCATGTTTATTCACTGGGGTGTATATTCCAGATTAGCCGGCACCTGGGAGGGCGAGACATATAGTGGTTATGCAGAGCATTTGTTTCGTATGGCTCAGATTCCACTGGAGACCTATAAAAATGAAGTTGCCGCAAACTTTAATCCGGTAAAATTTAATGCCGATGAATGGGTTAAGATTTGTAAGGATGCAGGAATGAAATATATGGTTATTACATCAAAACACCACGATGGTTTCGCTATGTTCGATTCTAAGGTACCGGGATGGGATGATTATGATATTGTTGATGGAACTAAATGGGGCAGGGATCCAATGAAAGAACTAAAGGCTGCATGTGATAAACAGGGTATTAGATTCGGATTTTATTATTCCCATTCCCAGGATTGGAGCCACCGCTATGGACAGAGAAATACCTGGGATTTTGACCACCCAACAATAAGAGGTGCTTGGTATAATGAACCTGAGTGGAAAGATCACAAAGAAAAATCAATGATTTACGTTAATGAAAAATCAATCCCACAACTCAGAGAAATTTTAAATAATTATGATCCGGCTATTATCTGGTTTGATACCAGAAACTGGTTACCTGATGAATACAACCAGATAATCCTGACAGAAGCACGCAAACTTGCCCCAAATACAATTTTTAGCAGTCGTTCGGCCATTGGTTTTGCCGATTACCAGTCCACTTCTGATAAACCGCAAGAATTTCCTCCTGTAGAAGGGTTCTGGGAAGCTATTCCTACAACAAATAATTCTTACGGATATCATGCAGACGATCATTCTCACAAACCATCATCTCACTTTATTAAACTTTTATCCAAAGCATCTGCCCGTGGAGGTAATCTTCTAATGAATGTTGGACCAATGGGAACAGGGGAGATAGCACCAATAGATGTAGGGATTTTAAAGGGAATCGGCGATTGGCTGAAAGTAAACGGAGAGGCCATATACGGAACTGAAAGAACAATTCTTCCGGTGAATGCCTGGGGCGAATCAACAATCAAAGGAAATACCCTGTTTCTTCATGTTTTTCAATGGCCAAATGATGGGAAACTAATAGTAGGTGGCTTACAATCAGATCCTGGTTCTGCATATCTTTTAGCTGATCCCGATAAGACTAAACTGAAAGCTGAACGTTTAAGTAGCAAGGATTTGTTGATTCATATCCCTGAAGAAGCTCCTGACTCTATTGTTACGGTTATAGCTCTGGAATGTGAAGGCTTGATTGAAACAGACAGTGTTCGTTTGCTGGCCTCCAATGTTGCAGTAAATACCTTGCATGTTTTTGATGGCCAGTTAAAAGGTTCCGGCATCCAATTTGGAAATGGTAATGCAAAGGCAAACGGTATTATTGAATGGACCGGAAAGAATGCTTATGTAACTTGGAAACTTCGATCAAACGAAGAAACTACTTACTCTGTCGATATTTTTTATGACGCACCTGGAAGGGCAGTTAATAATAAATACCTGTTGACTATTGGTGATTTTGAGATAGAAGGAGAAATAATCCCCGGGAATAAATACACATCAATAAATCTGGGAGAAGTAAATATTAAAAAGGGAGAAACAGAACTGACTGTCAGACCGGCAATTCTTGAAAAAGGTGAATTAATGAATCTGAGGAAGATTGTACTGACGCCGATAAAATAATCTACTAATTCTTAACTTCTTTTATTATAACCTCGTCTATATAAAAAATTACATCCGGGGATCCACATTGAAATCTAATAGTCATGCTTGTGGCATTTATGTCGTTCCTTTTTTCTGAATTGATCTTAAAGGATTTATATGTATCGCTAAGAATGAAAGAATCTGATTTATATTTTTTGTTTCCCTGATTATCCATTCTAATTGTCTGGACTTTCAATTTTTGAGATTTTGAAGAAGTTTTTGCTGCAAAGCTAATCTCGAAATCATGATCCGGAATTTGAAATTCCCTACTTTCCAAGGCCAGGTATATAATGCTGTCTGCTTTTTCCACAATTATTTTTGCGGCGATATTACCTTCCTGAGCGTCATCAGAGTCTGTAAGAATGGCTTTTGAATGTTTCCTTTCTGCCAGATACCAACCATTCGCTGCACCCTCTTCAAAATTTCCGTTTAATAATTTCACCTCAATATTTTCAGATTTAATTTGAGCACTGGGAATATTAACCGGATAATGGACCAGTTTTTTTCCTGATGAAACATTTGCTTCTTGCTTCCAATTTTCTAATTGCTTGTATAATTTCTTTGTAATATTTCGTTTTTGTTTAGCAATATTATTCTTTTCATAAGGATCTTTAGAAAGGTCGTAAAGCTCAAATCTATTATCATCTAGAAAATGATGCAGTTTGAAATTTCCTTGTCTGATAACAGATGAATTATGATCACCGGTACTCTCTGGTCGGGAAGAAGTCTGGTGCCAGGTAAACACTCTGTCATTATTATAGTTTTCTCCTTTTAATGCCGGAACAAAACTTTTGCCATCAATATGTGCATCGGGAAGAAGGGGTAATTCGCACATCTCCAGTATAGTAGGGAAGTAATCCATGCCGTTGATTATCATGTCTGAGCTGGCTTTTTTGTCAGCAATACCGGGCCAGTGAACAAACATAGGAACCTTTATCCCTCCTTCATAAATGTGACCTTTTCCTGCCCTGAGAGGTAAATTCGATGTTGCTAATGGCCTTTTGTTTTCTAATCCTGAGTTTGATAAGCCCCCATGATCAGATGTAAATATTATTATAGTATTATCATAGATTCCAAGTTTCTTCAATTCTTTTATTATTGCCCCAAAACTGTCATCCATACTTTCAACCATTGCTGCATATATGGCATTATCCTGTCTTAGCTTAGTTCTTCCATCGGGCCCATAAGAATATTCTTCCCCTTCAAATTCCAGTTTCTTGATTTTCTCCTGATAGTATTCTATTCTGTCTTTTTTGGCCTGCAAAGGAGTGTGAACTGCGTAGTGCGCAACATAAGCCAGGAATGTTTTATCGTGATTCTCACGAATGTATTTCAGTGTTTCTTTCGTTAACCTGTCAGTGATATATTCTCCCTTTTCTCCCTCTTCCAAACCATAAAGAGATTTGTTGATAAACTTTTCGCTGCCATATGGAAAAAAATATGAGCCAGGTGAACCGGCATCACAGCCTCCCATGTTTACATCGAAGCCATGATTGTGAGGCCAGAATTCTTCAGTATGTCCAAGATGCCATTTCCCTGTAAAGAAGGTTCCGTAACCATGCGATTTAAGGGCTTCTGCTATTGTTATTTCCTTATTCTTAATTTTATTCCCATCTGTTTGACCATCTCTTGCCGGATGTCTACCAGTAATCATAGCATATCGTGACGGAACACATCGTGGATAAGCTGAATAGGCGTTTGAAAAGTAAACACTCTCATTAAAAACCTCATCAATATTAGGAGTTTCATAAAGCTTGGATCCATTGGCTGAAATGTCGTTCCAACCAAGATCATCGACTAGAAAGAAAAGAACATTTGGTTTCTCCTGAGCCATACTAAGAGATGCAATTCCAGATAGTCCAAGACTGACGAAAAAGTTTATATTTTTCATTTATTAAATTTTATTTGCATTACTACCTATGTGTTGAAAAAGTAAAAGTACTTTGCTTATTTCAAATAACAGGATAATTTCTATTCAAACTGGAGTAATTATAGTTCTCAAAATGTTAGAATTGCATTTATAAGGTAAATTCTTCAACCAAAAACTGTGATGAGGGTCGAGATTTGGTCGACCTTAATAATAATTACAGAAACAATAATAATTAATAAATATTTTATTAAATTGCATTCGATATGAGAAATATTAAAATTATAAAATTAGTAATTATGAGAAAAAAAGTTTTTAGTTTTTTATCAATTTTTCTTTTGTCTATTGTTTTTCTTGGTTCATGTAATAAGGAAAATGAAATTTTTCTTTTAGATGAAGTCCAGGAGGTTGCAATAACTACTGAAGAATTAAATGAAGAAGTAGTATTGGATGCTATTTTTGAAGATATTCTTAATGAAATTCTGGAAGATGATTTCTTCAAGTCAACCGGCTGTCCTGTAAAAACTGTTGAAACCCCTGAAGATGATAGATTCCCAAGGATAGTCACAAAAGATTACGGCGATGGTTGTGAAACAGAAAACGGGGCTTTTCATAGCGGTATTCTTGTGATTACTTATGAGTCTGACCCAAAGCTTGCCGGAGCAGTAAGAACGGTAGACTTTTATGACTATGAGAGACGGGGAATTGTCATTAATGGTAGAAAAGTAATCAAATTTGTTGGAATAACAGAAGAGGGATATATGCATTATTCAGTAAATGGCAACCTGAATCTTATTAAGCCAAACGGTGTTGAGGTAAAAAGGATTAAGCATAAAGAAAGATATAAAATTGCAGGAATTGATACTCCTGAAAAAGAAGATGACGAGTGGTTGATTGAAGGTAGGGTTAAAGTTTCAAAATCAACCGGAACTCATTATCTAATGAAGATTGTTGGTCCATTACACAGAGTAAAAAGCTGTGATCATTTAGTTGCAGGATCAAAACTCATTACCATTTATCAAAGTGCAGAGGATCTGGATGATGAAAATGAAAATCAGTACGGAACAATTTTTATTGATTTTGGGGATGGTACTTGTGATAATATTGCAATGAAGTCAGTAAATGATGCAGAAGCTGAAGAATTTATTTTGAATTAATAACTAAGAAAACCATAATAATCAGGAGTGGCTTATAAAAAGTCGCTCCTTTTTTATGGGCAACCGGTGTTTCGACTTTGCACTGCAACCGATGGCTGATTATAACAGA
>JAGLSB010000322.1 GCA_023135955.1 Bacteroidales bacterium
AATTTATTGAAAAAATAATTACGAAAAGATTTTGCTGTAAAAAAGATTACGCCAATTTCTTCAATCATCCCAGAAACTGGATTCCCGTTCTTGAGAGATTCCCTAATCTAAAGCTAAATCTCGCTCATTTTGGCGGCGATAAAGAATGGAAAGAATTTCTTTTGGACAAATCTGATACCTGGGTTTCCAGAATCATTGACTTAATGGAGCGCTTCCCAAATCTGTATGCTGATTTCTCATACACCATGTACAATTCGAATATTTCAACGAAATTAAAATCCCTGATACTCGATAATAAACTTATTGAATCACGAGTGCTGTATGGCTCCGATTATTACATGATTGTTAAAGAAGGGCATTTCAGAGCCCTGAAAAACAAATTTCACACATTGATGGGGGATGAAATTATGAAAAAAATTGCCGGAGAAAATCCAATTAAATTTTTATTTGGATAATTGTATGGTCGAGGCGTGCCTCGACCCCATCCATTCCAAAGAATTATAAATCAATTTCTGAAAATCCTCATCCACATAGGCATTCTTATCATGCCCAAAAATCAGATAAACGATATCTGAGTTCCTATATTTATTTGTCCATGCAAGTAGTGAATTGCAATCAGGATGATCAGTTCCAAGAAGAGGGTGAATATTTGCTGAAAGCTCCAGATTTGAATAACCCTCATCATGAATAGTGAAATTACTTAATCCATTGGTCACAGCATGCTCAGTATCAAGAATTTTGATTTCTAAATCCAGGTCATGTTTATAGTCTGAATACCTGCTGGTATCGGTAGTAGTTTCTGCTGCGACATATCTCCCGCCGATAATATTGAAAAACTCATCCCAATTCTGATAAGATACCACAGAATGGTGCAGGAATAATAATCCTTTGCCCTTTTCTGTCAGATCTAGATATGCCTTTTTATGATCCTCTTCTATTATCTTCCACATATCATAAAAAATGTATGCATCGTATGATTGGCCTTCATCGGTTAATAAAAATTCATTGGCAACAGGCTGGGATATTGTGTCGATATCATAATTTTCCAAATTCATAAAAAAATCGAAGAATTCTGTAGTGTCAAAACTATGTCCACCTGTAACGAGGAGTATTTGTGGATTTTGCTTTTGAAACGCAGAACAGAAATTTAACAACAAAATACTAATTATACTCAAAAATAATAACCTCATAATTTTAAATTTTATGTGCGAAATTTTATGTACGGTCGAGGCATGCCTCGACCCTACTGTAATTTTATAATTTCTCATCCAAACGAGAACTTATCGAATGTAATAAATTAATATCTTCTGAATCTATCTGCGAAAACCTTTCAAGAATTCGATGATATAAAGCAATATTATCTTTTATTTCAAGCTTATCCATTAAATGAATAAGTCTTTTTTTCAATTCAATATAACTTTGTGGATTGATGCCTTCTTCATTTTTTTCTTCAAGCTCAAGGTTTGAAAATTCATATGCATAAAGCATTACAGATTGCCCGAGATTAATAGATGGGTATTGCTGCTTAAGTGGAATGGTTGAAGCAACATCACATTGCTGTATGATCTCATTTGGGAGACCCGATTCTTCAGTTCCAAAAAGAATTCCAACTTTACTAATTGACTTCTGCTTTTTTTTAAGGATTTCAATCG
>JAGLSB010000323.1 GCA_023135955.1 Bacteroidales bacterium
TAATTTCAGAAAGTATCTTTAGGGTCTCTCTATTACCATTGCCAGTGAGGCTTCTGGTAATTGGCCACAGTCTGTCAAAATAATTCTCAAGTTCTTTTTTCACTCTTATTCAAAATCGGTTATTAAAAATGGTCTACCTAATTTATCTAGTTTGGGTATTACCCAATTTAAGCTTTCCTGATCAAGCAAGTAAAGATTGTCTTCAGCAACTTTCCTAAGTAAAAAATCTGTCATTTCTCCAATATTTAAAAGCAAAATATTTGTCTCCTTTTCTGAAAAATGATATAAAATATTATTCTCTTTGAGATCAGAAGTTATCTTATCCCAGTCATAATCAAGGTGATAACCCAAAGGCCTGACGTGAAATAGAAATTTAACTTTCTTTCTTATATTGTCTGGAAAAAGAACATAACCCTTAAATATTTTATCATAACGATACTGCAAATTCCCTGACATTCTTTCAATATAGTGAATAAAAGTTGTGTGTTTAAATTCAGAACCATAATGCATAAGCAAGCTATCATTATTATTCATCAAATGAAAAGCCGAGTCTGAATTGAATGGATCAATAGTTTCTGAAACTGACAAATATGGTTTATCTCCGGTTCCGGAAAAGGAGAAAACAGGTGTATGGGTTCTCCATTCAGATATTTCTTTCCTAAAATATTCAGATAACACACCAAGCTGTGATGGGGTTTCTTTTATAGAAAATTCTTTGCCTTTACAAAAATCGTAATTAAAAGAAGGCATCCAAATTGCCATATTATTACTCAATTCCTTCAATAACTCAATGTGTTTTACAACGAAATCATTCCTATTAATAAACTTTACAGGAAAACCTCTCATAATATCAGAATGAATCAAAACTCTATTTGCATTAAGATCTGCTATTTTCCTTGAAACTTGTAATATAATACTCATTGATTAATAGTTTAAACCTTCGTAAGCAAACATCCTCCCCATGAATATCCAACCCCAAAACCTGCAAGAATAATTTTCTCATATTTAGCATCAAAACAAGTATCTTTAATTGCTATGGGAATAGTATTAGATACTGTATTACCCGTTTTTTCCAGGTTATAAATAAATTTTTCCTTCTCAACCTTCATTTTTCTCCTAATAAATTCAAGCATATATTTATTTGCCTGGTGCAAAACATAAATATCTATCTTATCAGGAGTAAGATTATTTTTTAAAAGAACATTACTAATTAATTTAGGAACTGCTTTACTGGTAAAATTGAATATCTCGCCTCCATTCATATAAAGATAGTCATCATTTTTTACGAATTTATTTTCTTCATCATAAATATCCACACCTTCTTCATTCCTATATCTTATACCATTGTTTTTAACAATTAAATTTCCTGCCCCTGAACCATCTGTTCCCCATACAAATTCTCCTAAATTCCAAAAACCTTCTGTAGATGTAATATATGTAGCAGAAGCTGCATCACCAAATATTGTTTTGTTTGATTTATCAAGAGGATGAATATATTTAGAATAAGTATTTGCCATTAGGAGCAATACGTTTCCAACCATACCAGAACTTATTAAACCCTTTGCCAATGAAAGCCCATAAACATATCCAGAACACCCCAGATTAAAATCAAAAGCTCCAATTGAAGTGGGCAAACCCAATCTTTGTTGAATAATACATGCTGTTGAAGGTAAAAAATAGTCGGGACTTTGCGTACAATATATAATAAATTCTATACCCTCTTTTTTAATTTTATATTCATCAAAAAGCTTATTGGCTGCATTTATTGCCATATCGCTTGCAAACTCATTTTTAGAAGCAATATGTCTGTTTTTTATACCTGTTTTATTTGAAATTTTTTCTGCTTCCCATTCCGGAAAATCCTTATTAATATCTTCATTGCTCAAAGTATCAGATGGGAGATAATATGAAATTCCACTAATATAAGTATTCATTACTCATTCTTTTTTGATTGTATATAATCGAATAACGCACGAACAGAACTAAGTTTTCTATATTCATCTACAGGAATTTCAACTCCATATTCATCCTGAATAATAGTTAATATAGCCATTCCTGTAAGTGAATCATATGTTTCCAGGCTTCGAAAATCATTTTCAATTTTTACTCCAGCCTGATCTTCATCCATAAATTGCAATGCAATGTCTTCTCTTAATTTGTTAATATCCATAATTGAATTTATTTTATCCATTGTTTTACATAAAGCATAATAAAAGTAACATTAAATTAGATGTGACAGAAAAAAGACTTAAATAAATAATCATAAAATATACTTGGACCTCTCCGTCATTTCGAAAGACACAATATAAAATCAGTTATATAGCGATTTGTGAGTATGGAGTTATGTTTTTAAGCCTATTAGTATTATCATATAAACTCATCATTCTTTATATAGTATTATACAAACAAATGTTTCCGTTTCAGATGGATCAGGCTGTCAGACTTTTCTCTCTGCAAGTATACCAGCAGAATTACCACCCGTCGAGTCAATCTGTCTTGTATCGGTTGACACAACATCTGGTAAGAATGTAATTGTCTGGGATGAGACACAGGGGAAAGGAATTGTTGGGTATAATTTATACAGAGAAACAACTTCAGCAGGAGTATTCGACCATATCGCATATATACCAGTTGACAGTCTGAGCATTTATACAGATGAGTTTGCAGATCCAACAATCAGATCATGGAGATACAAGCTTGCTTCTGTTAATGAATGTAATGTTGAATCAAGGCTGAGTGCTCCTCATAAGACTATGCATCTTACAATTAATGTAGGACTACTGGATCATATTAACCTTATTTGGAACCACTATGAAGGTTTTGTCCCATTGAATAATAGCTACAATATATGGAGGCACACTCCTGGTACTGGTTGGGAGATTATCGATGTCGTTCCAAGCAACCTGAATTCGTATACCGATTCAAATCCTGTAGATGCGGATCTCTGGTATTATGTTGAAGCTGTACATCCAACCGGATGCACACCATTGAAAGCAACTAGTTTAAATTCCTCACGATCTAACCGAAAGAGTAAAATTAAATCAGGTGGAGGCGATCCGGGCAGTATTGAAGATTTAATGAATATTGAAAAAATCAATATATATCCTAATCCTAGTGAAGGACTATTTAGATTAATGATGAATATGGGTGAGTCTGAAGATTTGGATATCAAGGTTTTCGACCTGAGCGGTAAACTTCTATTTCAGAATGAAATAGAGAATTCATTGGAGAGATTGGATTATGTAATCGATCTTACAAATGTGGATAAGGGTATGTACCAGCTGCAACTCAGAACCGATAAGGGAGTTTTCAATAAGACAATTGTGATACAGTAGAAGATTGGCAGTATTATAAAAGAGTGTCCTCAATTTCCGGGGACACTTTTTTTTATATCCTAATTCCGATTACAATTATATCATCAACCTGTTCAGTATCGTAGGGGACGGTCCAATCATAAAATGCTTTTTCAAGAATTTCCTTTTGTTCTCCCATGGGCTTTTGGTGTATTTCCACGAGCAATTCCTTCATTTTTTTAATCATGAATTTCTTGTTTTTGGGCCCTCCAAACTGATCCTGATATCCATCAGAGAATGTATAAAGAACATCTCCCTTGATAGCTTCCAATTCATGATTTTCAAAAGATTGATCAGCAAGTTCATGGATACCTATTGGCATACGATCACCCTTCACCTGAATTAATTCATTATCCCTAATCAGAATTAGGGGATTGTTGGCGCCGGAAAACTCAAGGGTCATTTTATCATAATCAATTATATGCAAGGCAAGATCCATTCCGTCTTTTTGTTCTCCTGCATAGCCTTTTTGTTTGAGTGCTGCAATTACTTCAGACCTCAATTCATTTAGTATTTCAGAAGCTTTTACAATACCCTGAACGCCAACAATATTATTCAAAAACGCCACCCCCAGCATACTCATGAACGCCCCGGGTACACCATGTCCGGTACAATCGGCTGCAACTGTTATTATTTTCCCGTCCTGCTTGGCCAGCCAGTAAAAATCTCCACTTACAACATCCCGTGGTAGAAATAGGATGAAGCCATCAACCCCAAGTCGTGCCAGATCGTCCTCCGGAGGCAGCATGGCCCGCTGAATTTTCTCAGCATATTGTATGCTGTCCATAATGTCTTTGTTCTTCTCTTCAATGACTTCTTTCTGTGAAACAACCTCGGCAGTTCTTTCCCGAATGATTTCGCGAAGCTGACGCGTGTAAACTTTTACTATAGTATAAACCACAATTGCAGCAAGAAAAATGTAAAGTGTATAGGCCCACCATTTACGATACCAGGGAGCCAGAATAGTAAATTCATAGATAGCCTCATTGCTGACATGCCCATAGATATTCCTTGCCTTGACGCGAAATGCATAAGGGCCTTCACGAAGGTTGGTATATGGTCTATAAGTTTCAGTTGTCCATTCGCTCCAGTCATAATCATTTCCATCAAGGAAATAACTGTATCGGTTAAATGACTCATCATCGCCCGATAGTGAAGAATAATTAAATACAAGTGAATTATTTCTGTATGGAAGAGTAATTTTTAACCATTCTGGCTGTTGCAGAGTCGGAATATTCGCATCATTCATGTATGATCCATTGAATACAGGACTTCCATCGCTAAGCTCAACACCCCGGATATATGAATTAAAATTCTGCTGATAATTACTGCTAGTATCCATTTGATACCGAAACAGACCCTGAGATCCACCCAGCCAAACAACCCCACCTGGCTCCTGAAATATCCCATGAATGAGTTCTTCGGAAAGTCGTATAAATGGTTCACTAATCCACTTATAAGAATTAGGTTCATATTCTGACAAGTATCCAACAATATACTTATATTCCGCTGTTTCCGAAAAAGTAACCATCCAGATTTCAGGTTCTGAAAACTCAGTAATCCTATGAATATATAAAGATCCATCAGCAAACTGCTTACCGTAAACCGAATCAGGTTTAAAGCTATCCTCATTCAGATTAAATTTAAACAATCCCTCGTTAGTTGCAACAGTGGGAGGTCCCTTGAACTGGGAAACAATGAATGGTCCACGAGGAAGACCTTGATCTTCATTGTAACGGCTGATGATATATTCCCCTATTCTTTTCTCTTCAAAATTCTGAATATGCATTTTTAACACGCCCTCCTCTTGTGTTCCCATCCAGAGATTACCCATATGGTCTTCTGAAAGATTTGTAATCATCTCCTCAATCTCTGAAATATACTCTTCTTGTTCCCATTTTCCGTCTTTTCTGTAAATGCTGGTAAGCCCGCTTTCCAACCCGATATAAACCCTACTTGAATCAGCCTTGGATTGATATATTTTAAAAACGTAGTCGTCCATCACCTTTTTAATTTTATGATCCCGGCTCAGTTCAAAAACGTTTGAATTTGTTGCTACCAAAAGGACTTCATCATTTCCACTTTTGTAAGTTATCATATCCCAACACTCTATCTCAATTCCTTCGATCGGCTTAAAAACAGGTTGCTTATAATTGCTTATATCAGCATTATAAAACTTATTATCCATGAAAAATAGGCCTACGTTGGTTGCGACATATATCCGATTGTTAAAACGGGTTATGGATTGAATAGTTCCGTCAATTCCGTCTATGTCTCCAAATTGAGTTACATCCGAATGTATCTCCACTCTACTTAAGCCACTACTCAATGCCAGCCAGAGATTTCCAGATTCGTCGGTAGCCTGACCCTGGACAATCTGATCCTGAAGACCTGCATCCTTGTCAATAATAGTAACAATATTATACAAGGAATCAATAATGATCGAGCCATAACCCCATGTTCCAATAGAGATCCGGTTAGGGTCAATTCTTATAGCATTGTAAATCTCTATATTGGAAAACAACTGATCATTTTTAGTTTTTATCTTTTCAATAAGTACCTGACCTGGGTTGTCCTTAACGAATTGAAGCTGATAAAGTCCATCCATATCAGTGATAATCAGAATTTTGTTTGATGCTATTTCAACCATTCCATAAATACTGCTCGAATAAGAAACCCCTGTTTGATTAATGGGATTTATCCGATTATCCTCAAGGTATCCAAGTCCGGACTCGCTAAAACTTATTAATAGCCTTCCTCCAACGCAATATGATTCATGCATCTCTTCTTCAGAATGAATAACGCTTAATGAATCGTTTTCCCATATAAACAAGTAATGATAGGACTGAAAGACAATGCCATTATCTGTTACATGGGTCTCCCATATCTCATTAAAATTCTGATATTCTTCATCAAGTTGATTTGAAAGGAGATAGTAATTTAGATTTCCCAGCGAATCAGGGACGAGGTAGCCGAATTCATTTACAGATCCGAAGAAAACCCTGTTGTTCTTATCTATCGCCATAGATTTTATCGGTGCCCCATCAACAGGAGGAATAAGTGTCCAGTTTTCTCCATCATATTCAAGTACTCCCTGATTGTTTCCGAAATACATTATACCCCGCTGATCCTGAACGGCACACCAGTTCTGACCAAGGGCATTATATTCATTTGGGCTAAAGTTATATATAGGGTACTGACCTGATTCTGCAAACTGTGCGACTACATAGCGCGGCATTGTAATCAGACTAATTACAAGCAATAAATATACATGGTATACAAATCCTTTGTTTCTCATATAGATTATGGCTTAAACAAAAATAGTAAAAATCAACATAACAGGAGAAATAAAATAAAAGAGGGAGCCTTTTTCAAGACGCCCTCTTTGTTTAGACCGCTTTATTTCCTATTCCTTAATTAAGATTCTGTGTAATAATGCATTACTCGTTTTAACATGAATCTGATACAACCCATCGGAAAATCCTGTAAGATCAATCTGTGTCTCAAAATGATCCAAAATTCTATAATATTCTTTTGTCATTACTAATTTTCCTGAGATATTAAAAATCATTATATGTACATCATCTGTATCTCTAATATCCAAATTCAGGTTGAATAAACCCTCACCAGGATTCGGATATATATTGAACTTTTCAATATTCAATAGATCCTCAATACTGGCTGCATCATTATCCGTGATAGTACCTACTCCTTGTGCATCGCCAATTGTGGCCAGACCGCCGGTGATATTGCTAAGATCTACTGTATAAGATTCGCTGCTTTCCAATACAGCATCATCGCTGATAGTAACTATAATACTTTGGGTCTCACTGGCTGTTCCTGCAAAAGTTAATGTGCCGGAGCTAGTAGTATAATCCGAGCCTGATAAGGCGGTGCCGTCTGTGGTGGTATAGTCTACATCAAAGCCGCCTGCTACTGCATTATTCAAGGTAACAGTGAACGTGGCTGTTCCATCTCCCTCGCCTACGCTTACATCATCGATCGTAATACTGCCTGGGTCGCCTCCTCCTGATTTAATTTTACTCTTTCGGTTCGACCTCGAAGAATTTAGAGAAGCAGCCTTCTTGTCTAATGCAGTACATCCAACTGGATGATCCACCTCAATAAAATACGTAAGATCTTCAACCGGCGGATTTGCATCAGTATAAGACGTAAGATTGCTAGGCATATTCTCAATATTTAACCAGCCGGCAATAGCATCGTATCTCCATATCTCGTATGTTTCGATCGGGAAGCCTTCATAATGATCCCATATTAAATTCACCGATTCATCAAGTCCAACATTCATTGTTAAGTGCATGGTCTTATGGGGCTCACTTAGTTCTGATTCATTTCCACAATCATCTACAACAGACAAGCGATATCTCCATGAGCGAATAGTTGGATCTGCAATTGAGTCTACATACAAACTTAAGCTATCAACATCGACACTTGCAATTACCTGATAATCTCCTTTAACCGAACTCTCCCTGTAAATATTATAATGCGATACATCTTCAGTAACAGACTTCTCCCAAACAATCATATTCATTCCTGTTAATGTGTCAACTGTAACCAGACAAATTGGGTTAACGTCAGGTGGCTCTTGTGTTACTACAGCATTCCCCACCCCTTTACATCCCGCCTCATCTGTAACCGTCACGTCATAAGATCCTGCAATCAGGTTACTGATAGTAGGAGTATTCTCACCACTTGACCAGCTATATTTATAAAATGGATTCGGTGGACTTGCGGAAATGCTTATAGATCCGTTATCAGTAATTGTACAACCTGTACCCTGTATATCTGTAATAGTAACAACCGGAGCATCAATGTTGCTTACAATTACCGGTTCAACCATTTCACAACCTTTACCATCGATAACTGCAACCGAATAAACTCCTGCTGCAAGTCCATGTTCAATCTGGTAGATTCCTCCTGTCGACCATTGGTATGTAAATGGTTTGGTTCCACCACTAATTATAGCGACAGCACTTCCGTCCGCCCCTTCACAGGTAGCTGGAGTAATTACAGGAGATATTGCAATTTTCGAGGGCTGAAATACCTGGAAGCTACCTGCTCCCATGCAACCTTCAGAGTCTTCTACACTTACATTATAAATACCAGCTGCAAGGGTGTCAATGTCCTCTATTGATTCACCGTTTGACCAAAGGATATTATATGGAGCAATACCACCTGAAATAGAGATATCAATACTACCATTTTTCTCACCGTAACATTCATTATTAATAACTCCAACAAGATCGATCTGTGGACCTCCGTCACTCTCAATATTAATAATTCCCTGTGCATAACAGCCCTCACTATCGATCACATTTACATAATTTGAACCTGGAGGAAGGCTATTAGTAATACTCTCCGTTTCTCCATTTGACCAAACATAAGTATAGGGTTCAAAGCCTCCTGTTGCAGATACTTCTGCGCTTCCATCCGGAATACCGCATGTGGATGGACTCAATTGGTTAACTGTAACCTCTATGGCTTCTCCAATTGATACTTTCTCGGTAGTAGTGCATCCTGTTTCATCGGTTACTGCAACTGTATATGTTCCAATATCAAGACCGGTGGCGGTACTATCGTTTTGTCCGTCTGACCAAAAGTACTGGAATGGACCCGAAAGATTCGTTACAGATACTTTTGCCCATCCATCTGTTGTATCGCAATAGGCACCTTTTGTGGTAACATCCAATATAGGTTGCGGAGTAATTGGGACATCGATATTTTCAAAATCATTACAACCGGCTATCTGACTTACAATATAGGTCACCAAATTATTACCCGAATCATCAAACAACCATTTAAAACTCTCATAATCTTCAGTTGTATAAACATCAGGGACTAAATCTCCGGTTAGATCCCATCCACGTGAAGATGCAGGTGCAATGTTCATACTGCTATCAATAAGTATAGTTGAATCTCCTAAACAAGTAGGAGATGAATATACATTAAACGTGGGTGTAACACAGAAAAATTCGTAGGATCCAATATCAGGTTTGGTGGCATCTCTCAATACAGAGTCAGCATCATATAATACTTCGGGAAGCGGAGTGCCCTTTTCGTGAAGGGCAGCCTGCATACTGTGAAGATCCGAATCGGAATAGAAAAGGGGATCCACAGAAATTGAACTGGCATCTTTTAAGTTCGATGCTTTAAGCTCATCCAGGTTTGTACAATACGTCCCACCCCAATAGGCCAGATTAGTCCCGGTAGAATAAAAATTATTAAAATCAGATGCATCAACATCATTTCCATCATTTACATAATATGCATAGCCCCCCCCGGAGTTTGAAGCCACATTGTTCAACAAATTCAAGTGTAAATTTGCATCCCGCACATAAATTGCTCTACCGCTGGAGGTACTGGTTGAGGAAATATGAGCACTATTATTATAAATATTAATGTTCTCACAGTAGTGGAAATATAATCCATATGAAGTATAACTTCCACCAACGTGTACACTATTATTACTTACTAACCCAATAAAAGGATCGGTAGCCTTACAATTATTTAGATAGATACCATACTGGGTATTACTACTATTAATAATATTCCCCGATACTTCAAAATTTTGAATACAATACTCCATCTGAATACCTTCAAAACTGGAATATTCCTTATTAAAAATGATATTGTTGAGAACCTTAGGGGAATCATGATATTTTAACAGGATACCAGTATTATAAGGCTCGTTTATAGTATTTCCAATTATCCTTGTTTTGGCCAGATGATTATTCGCATCCCCATAAAAATAAAGCGCGGAATTTCCTTTTGTAAATGTATTGTCCTTAATAAGAATGTTGTCAGAGATGAGATCATAACCTTTAATAATTGCATTAGAATTATTAGCAGCAGAGAATCGGTTATTTACTATATTGAAGTTTTCTGTAAACCCGATTATTGCCATTGGTCTACCAGCTGATGTGCCTGTAGCAGACACCGTTAGGTTACGAAATGTTATGTTATCAACACCTTTAAACACAAAAATGTTTGGCTCATCGCTAGAGGTTGAGAAATGAATAATCACATCTTCCGGATTTCCGCTTTCAGATTCAATCACTATGCTGTCTGTGGCACTTGCTCCCGGAACTTCGTACAATGTGCTAACGATCTCATTGAACTCCTGCGATTTAAGCTGGAATGTTACCGGGCCTGAAATTCCCCTGGTCTGCAAACTGTCAAAGGCTTCATCCACAGTAGTATAATCTCCGGATTCTCCAACCGAATATGTTCCACTGGGAATAGGTGACCTGGTTAAAATAAATTCATCTGCACCAATATCGGGAGGGTCAGAACGAGCTCCCCCATCAAAATCAGTAGTTATTCCTGTGCTTCCAGTGATTCCCATTCCATCGAGAAATGAACTGTTTATATGAAGATCGTCTTCAGCGACATAATTAGGATTCACAGAAATGGAATTCTGATCCATATCCACATTACTTGTTTGATGATCAATCAGCCGGCCATGATCCCCATCCCATTTTATTAGGATTTTTCGGGCAGCAAAAAGGCAATTGTAATCACTTAAGTCAATCGCTGATGGGGTGGCATTATTTATAGCTCTTCCATATCCAAAGTTGGAAAATATATTATTCAGTAAATTAATATGTGAACCGCCTGAATTTGCATAGGCCTCAGCTTCAATATTGGTATTTGAACTTAGAATATTTACGGTATTATGATAAAGATTACACCAGTTGGCATTGTTTGTAAAGATGCCCGCAGGAGTGACATTAGCTCCACCAACGGTCACAAAATTATTTGCGATAAGAGAAGGAAAAGACTCATTAGCAGTACAGGAATTGATGTAAATACCTGTGTACAGACCATGATTATTATCAATTTTATTCCCATGAATCTTAAAATCGTTAGTAACAGTATTTAATGATATTCCTGAATATGATGAACTGGCTCCGGTTGATGTGCTTATTTTGTTGCCGCTAATTACAGGTTTATTTTCATGCTGCAGCCAGATTCCTGCATAATATTGTTCATTAAAAATGTTATTCACAAAAGACAAGTTTTGTCCATATCGATTATCAACCCCATCAAAATAGATCCCTCCATATCCATTATTAATAGTGTTGCCAACAAAATGAATGTGATTAAGAATATCATCCTTACTTTCGATTGCATTGTCTGATCCGGATCTACCAGCTCCGATTATTGAACAATCAATAATACTATCATATTGACAATAGCCCATAAAGTCGATTACCGTTCCATTTGTTGTGTTTTCAGCAACAATTCTAAGGTCTTTGATTGTAATAAAAGAGGCTCTGTTCAATCCGAGGGTCTGATCACCTGTGTAGGTTCCTGAATATGAAATGATCGCTTGTGCTGAATTCGCCGGGTCCGACTGAAAAGTCACCCTGTTATCATTGTCGGTTCCACCATAATGTGTGGGATATATCTTTTCGTTAAAAGTTGCATCATCCCTAAGATTAAATGTAACTGGTGCTGAAACACCCTGAATGCCAAGTGCTACAAGGGCATCATATATAGTAGCATAATTGGGTGATGTTCCCCCAATAGTATAGGTTCCGGCAAGGGGAGAACCAACAGCAGCAAATTCATTTGCCCCAATGCTTGGAGTGGCTGTTCGGTCAATCCCGTCAAAATCAAGAGGTACATCAGATGTCAGATCTACACCAGTAGCCGCAAGCCAGTTAGAACGAGCATGTAAATCATCTGCTGCAACAAATGCTGGAGGAACTGAAAGAGAACCGGTTTCTCCTGTCGCAACTACAATTTCCTCCAAATGTGTACAGTAAGTATCACCCCATCGCATAAGATAGTTGCCATTGCCATTGTAATTATTATGACCAATATTGTCAACATAAGCAATATTATCAGAGTATATGCAATATCCTGATGTGTGGTTAGAAAAATTATTATTCTGTATATCTAGAGCATCAGTATCAGCACTTCCTCCTAAAATATTCATACTATAGGAATTGGCATTCTGGTCACCTCTGTGATAAATTGTATTATGATAAAAACGAATGTTTTTTGAATCTTCGACTCGTATACCCGGAGCCCCATTATCATCTAAATTCACCTTGATCATATTATTAGCAACCAGACCCCTCTGGTCACCAATAGGATCACCAACACATTTATAAATCCTTAATGCACCATCATTTACTCCTGGTTGAGTTATATCAAATTTGTTGTTCAAAATCCGGAAGCCTCCTGTTATTTCACTCATAGATATACATTGACGATCATGGTGCTGGTCTTGAGTAAAAGTATTGCCACTTATTATTGGAGCAATAATTTTCCCGATACTTAGGGTTCGTTCACGTTGATTAATAAAGGTGTTATTTGTAATCTCAATCCCTGTAAGTTTAACGGTTCCCCCACCAAAACCTATCGCAACCTCACCCTGAGAAAAATAATTACTATCGATCTTTATATCATAAATCCCCTGATCAGAGGAGGCCATTATAGCCCCTCTTGTCTCGTAATAATCCCACTGTGGTTTGCTAAAAAACAGATTGTTACTAAGAGTAATATTATTCGCCTGATTATTAAATGTCATTATTCCACAATTATAATAGTTTGTTGATAATGTTGAGTTCATGGTCATATCCTGGAAAATAATATGGCTGGCACCATCAAAGGACACAATATGATTTACAGTATCATAACCAGTGTGCTGAATAATAACATCTGATGGAATCCCGGTTTCAGATTGAAAGGTAATTGTGTTATTATCGCTGGATCCGGAAATTGCTGTAATGATGAATGATTCATCATAAGTTGCTGATGCTACATCAATAACAACTGCACCACTTACACCACGATTAATCAAAGTGTCTACTGCTTCATTAAAGGATAAAAAATTGTTATTTGTGCCAGGATTAAAAGCTCCTCCCGAAGGATTTATCGTATAATTACCAGAAATGTCTAAAATTTGGGCGTTTGCTTGAATGGAAACAATACATAACAGAATAACCATAGTAATTGTCCCAAAAATGAATTTGAAGTTTAGTACAAGTGATTTCATGGGCAAGATTTTATTAAGTTTAATTAATATCTCAAATATATAAGTCGCCAGACAGACCTCTGTCCTTCTGGGTTCTATACATGGGCATTGAGTACTTTGCACGCGGAAAAGGTCATTAAGTTACAATGTTTATATATTAATGTCTAGTTTTTTTGATTAGATGTTGCATTTTTCTCTTGAATAATTCTGGCTATTTATGCATTCTCCTTTTATAGAACTTAGAAGATGAGGTTAAATCATTAGGATTCGGCTACATATAAGTATCAGGAAAAAACTTCCAAGAGCTTGATCTTTAATAAATCGCATATGATAATATCATGCCTTGCAGGCTTCTATAATTATGAAGACTTATTTAGAACTAATTAATACTATAAGGTACTTTTGAAATAAGGGTTTTTAAAAAAAAACTCTTCATTCAATTTCGAGTTTGATTAAAATCAACCAAATAAATATCATTGACATTATTACTCGAAATCTCCAAGTGGCAGATTCATCCTCTGTACTATTTCAATATAACGAGGTTCATCATGGTAAGGTCTGAAAAATGGCAGTACTCCAATATATGGCAGATCAGGATCACCCCTGATATACATTTTTTCAAGCCAGTCTAACATTTTATCAGCATTGCCGGCATACCCATATATCGTAGCTACATGTTGAGCAGATATAAAACTTGAACTCTCCGTCAAAGCATTAGCCGTGGCATTCAAGGCTTTTTTGAACCCCGATTTTCCATATTCTTCTGTTAATGTTTTTACTACCGATTCATCCGCAACTTGACTGAGTAACTTCTTCAATTCATTAACAGCTAAATCATGTTTTCCTGTTTCTGCATAACACTGCAAAAGTATGACCATCAGTAATGGATTATTTGGCGTCATCATTTGAAGTTGGCTCATTTTTTCTATGCTTAAATCGTATTTTGATTCAATCATTAGTTCTACTCCCGCCAGCACTTGAATTATGTAATTATATGGGTCTATTTCCAGGGCATGCTTCATGGTTTCTCTCATTTCATCAGATCTTTTTAGGCACATAAGCATATGAGAGTAATAGGCCCAGGCTTCGGAATAATTTGGGTTTATTTCAAGGCAGTGTTTAAAAGATTCTTCAGCGCCTTCCCAATCAAAATTTGTCCATACTTTCATTACAGCATCAAAAAAATATACTTCTGCATTTTCACTGTCAAGCTCAAATGCTTTAGACATATATTCTTTCATTTTTGGATTTGCTTCATCAGGAGAGACATAATCCATTTGCTTTAGAACGCCCCAAACACCTACCATACCGGCATAAGCCGGAGCATATTCCGGGTCAATTTCTGCTGACTTTTGAAAGTAGTCAAGAGCAGCTTCCTGACTCTCACGTGTTAAGGAAAATACATGAGACTTTCCAGTTAGATAGGCTTGATAGGCTTCAGGATTAACTTGTCTCACATTACTTAGTTTACTTTCCTGCTCGGATGATAAAGTAAGTTGAATTTCATTAGCAACAGTTTTAATAACCTCGTTATAAAGATTAAAAACGTTACTAATATCAGAATCAAAAGTTTTTGACCACAATTGTTTTTCTTCAGGGAAAGCACTAAATAATTTAAGGTGGAGCCTGATATTATCCTGAATTCTAATTATCGATGCTTCCATAATCGCATCAACATCTAATTCATAAGCTATTTCCTGGATTGTCTTTTGAGTTTTAGTGTAACCGAAGGTCGATGTTTTTGATATTACTCTGATAGTACCGAGTTTACCAATTTCACTAATTATAGCATCCTGCATACCCAGTGCCAGATATGCCTGACTTTCATCCTCTGAATAATTCGAAAAGGGTAAGACAGCCATAGACTTTATTTCGGGTGAAGCTGTTCTATTAGATTTTATTGCGCTATTATCAATTACTGGATTGGCATCTAAATTTTTTGATTCTTGTATTGACAATTCTGCGTCTGCATTGAAATAAAAATCTCCTAAAAGGGAAGTTGTTTCCCAGGGAGTCTGTTGATTTTTAGTTTGTTCCTGAACTTTAGCTCTTACTCTTTTAAAAAAATCTTCAATTTTAAGATTCGGGATGCTCATACATTGTATCAGGGCAGAAGTATAAGGACTGTTTTCTCTATAACCATCTGATGCTGTTCTTCCAGGTGATGTTGCATAAGCAATTAATGACCCTCTTGGAGCATCCATGAACGTTAATCCATGTCCGGTAGCTGCCCTCGACCAGCTTCTCTCAAAGGGATTATCACGACATGCGTCCAGGATAATAATATTCATATTATTCTGAGCTTCTTCCATTTTTCCAAAAATTCTGTCCGCTCGTACACAATTGTATTCAACATCCGATTCTGAACTCAAAATAGCATCAACTGGAATTAGATAATTATAACCTTTTGCCTGAATACCATGACCTGCATAAAAGAATAATCCTACATCATAATATTTTAACTTATTTCCAAAATCATCAATGGCCTCTGTCATCTTGGCTTGAGTTAAATTCTCATATCTAATCACTTTAAATCCGAAATTCTTAAGTGATTGTTCCATAGATTTTGCATCATTTTCAGGATTGGAAAGAGTACTGGTTCGATAATTGCCGTTACCGATTACGAGTGCCAGGCGGCGCTCCTGTGAATTGGCAGAAAAAAAGAAAAACGACAACATTAGAACTAAAATTGACTTTTTCATTTTCTGGAATTTTTAATGAATTAATATTCACATTACCTACTCTATTTCAAAGAAAAAAATAACGAAATGACATATGAAATACTTCATTTCACTAAAATTAATCTTGTAAGTTACGTAATTAGCTGTTGAATGTCAAGAGTTTATATGAAATGTAAATTTTCCGTTGAGGGGCGCATGTTTTATAGACCTGCCGGGGTAATGAATTAGAAAGCATTGCTATCGTAAATCAAAATATTATCCAACAAGATATTGCAGTCCTTATGGGGGCCTGAAAATATGATTTTGACTTATATATTGGGACAATTAAAATGGATTCCTTAATTTTGTTTTAGAATATTCAATATATCATTGTATAGGAAGATTATAGATGACGTTTATCCTTATTGAGTAAATGAATTTTATAAACGAGTCATGTTGCAAAATAAAAAGAATATAAAATTTCTTCTTATTAATCCAACATCACCTCTATGGCGGGTTAATCCTAATCAACGTCCAATTAATTCCAGTGTCTTCAGGTTTTCGATGCTTCCAAGCCTATATGTTGCTGCTTCCATGCCATATTATGTAAAGACACAAATACTTGATGAGGACATAGAGCCAATCGATTTTGACACAAATGCAGATCTAATCGGTATTTCGTTCATGACATATAATGCACCCAGGGCTTACGAAATTGCTGACCAATTTCGAGAGATGGGTAAAATGGTAATATTCGGTGGTTATCATCCTACTTTTATGCAACAGGAAGCTATTCAGCATGCAGATTCAATCTGTATTGGGGAGTCCGAAAACAATATACCAATCATGATTAAGGATTTCATGGCAGGGAAACTTAAGCCCTTCTACAAAAGTGAATTAGTAGATCTTAAGGATTTACCAGTTCTCAATCGTAATCTTCTAAAAAATAATGCATATGTTACTATTAACGCTTTGCAAGCCACACGCGGTTGTTATCACCACTGTGAGTTCTGCTCTGTTGCCCCTTTCAATCGATATAAACTCCGTACACGACCAATAGACCAAGTACTTGATGAGTTAAAAGGATTAGGGCGCAGTGTAATTTTCATGGACGATAATATAGCTCTGGATCGGGAATATGCATTTGAATTGTTTACAAGAATGATACCTCTTAAGAAGAGGTGGTATAGTCAGTGTGAAATTGGGATAGCAGAGGATGACGAGCTGCTTCAACTGGCAAGACGCAGTGGTTGTCGAGGCTTATTCATTGGTTTTGAATCGCTTTCGCAACAAAGTTTAAGTAACTGGAAAAAATACTGTAATAAGGAAAAGGACTATCTCGAGCTCGTTAAGAAAATCCATAGTATGGGCATTGGAATTTTTGCGGCATTTGTGTTTGGCAATGATACAGATGAAGCTGATGTATTTCCTAAAACTCTTGATTTTCTTCTCAAAGCAAATATCGAAGTTCTTCAATCAACAAGACTTACCCCCTTCCCCGGAACTCCCCTCTTCGATAAAATGACTAAGGATGGTCGCATTTTCGATAAGGATTGGAGTCATTACGATTTTTTCCATGTGGTCCACAAACCTATTAATATGAATCCCGAGACCCTTCATTCCGGAACAGCATGGTTACAACAACAATTCTATAGTTATAAAAATATCACTCGTCGTTTGAGAAGAGCTTCAAGATATCTTAGCCCAAACATACTTATGAAAGTTGTTTTACCAATAAACATGGGTTATCGCTTCAAGCTCTCAAAATATGAAGCATTCAAGTTGGGTAATTCCTTTCACCCTGATATAAATTAATTAAATTCTTCAGGAATATCATCAATTAATTTAAGCTGTAAATCTTTATAATATACCTCAGCTCCTTCAGACTGAAGAATAATCTTTCCGAAATTAAGGGGTTCTTTTGTCGTCATGGTTCTTGAATTAAATAGTCGCATAACCACTTGTCCATTGACAATATGAATACTCGAGTCACCATAAGTAATAAGCTCAACATCATTCCATTCGCCATGAGGTTTTTCTGCATCAAAAGCTTTTAAAACTCTTCGCTTAGCCATGCTATCATCTTGTGCAGTTTGGAGTATTTTAGCGAGATAATATGTCCTTAGATCAGCATCCTTTTTATAAATGTAATAAACGCTGTCATTAAGCACGCTTGGAATGTCAATCTCCACATCACCAACTGGCCAATAATCGCCAATATCACCTTCTTGTATTTGAAGTTCCTGAGAACTCATCCAATTATTTGCTGATCCTGGCGCACCATAACCATGATAAAGTAAACCGCTATCTCTGGGGCGATCCTTTCTTGGTGGGTGCTTTTCTTCACCCCATTTCATTTTCAACTTTAAGTGATAATTTCCATAATCTTTTTCAGTATAAATCATTCCCCATGCTACACCTGAAATTCGAATAGCATTGCCTTGCTCAGTTGGAACTATAGTGATTACCCCCAGCGGATCGTTATCGATACCAAAAGGCTCTATATTATTTCCTAAGCTGTCAGTCCTAATTTGAAAAGGCTGTCCTAAATAGCTATGCCATCCTTCAAAATCATTACCATTCCATAAAGTGATCCATGTGTCCTCTTTCACCTCTTTCTTTTTATCGACAAGACATGAAGTGAATGAAATTAAGATAAGTGCAATAAAGAGATTCTTCATATAGATATAATTAGTGGTTAGTTTTTAAAAATACTAAAATTATCATTGGCGTCCGGTAAAACTCATCAAACCTGAAAAGATTGCTTCGCTGCGCTCGCAATGACGGTGAATGTCAATTGATTATAAAAAGGAAGGGAGTGGAGCGAAGCAATCTCATATTTTTCCGGACACTACTGTTTTACAATAAATATTTCAATTCTACTTGCACAATTTTATCTTTCTCCCCGATAATAAAATCAAAATCTTCAAATTCCGGCTTGGTAATTCCTTTATGATAAAAGTTAGAGAATCCATATCCTTCTTGTGGTATACCTATAATACTAAATTCCATTTCGCCATCAACATTCTCATCATCCAAAATTGTGATTCCGTAAGACCCCGACTTAAGCTGAATTTTACATGTCATCTTATCAGATTTTAGATCACCTTTATCGTATCTATTCGAAAAAAGAGCTTCCTCTTTCCTGAAACTCTCGTTATTATAAAAAACAGACAAAACAATGTTTCCTTTATTATTTCGGATATTTGATATCTCAACAGTTAATGTTTGAGCATTTATTGATAATGCTGCAAATAAAAGAACAATTAAAATAATATTTCTTTTATTCTTCACTTTACAAATTCTCATAAACTCTATTCTTACAGATAATGATTAAAATTATTTTTCGAGCATTGCAGGAGTAAAGGTGTTTTCGGTAAGTGCTGAACCCAACTGAAACTTATCAATAGTCATAACCGATTTTCTGCCGTTTTGTTTATTCTCCATCTTCATATAGAAGGAAAAATATTTGCCGTTTGATTGCTTTTTATATTGTTCAATGAATTGTACCTTAAAAAGGTCACCTGAGAAATCATAGAATTCAACTTTATGACACAAATAAGTTCCTTTTTCTATCAATGCAATTTTTTTACTATATCCGTTTTCATCTTCAATATCTTCATTTTTACAGACAGTTTCTATTTTCCAGCATGAATTTCCGTTGTATGTTTCGGATGAAAGAATTCTGTAATCAAAATCATCCAAATTTGGCATACTCATGTCCGCATTGGTAAATTCTGACCCCATAAAATTCTTTCCTTTTTCGCTACTGACAATTCTCCGTATTTTTCTAATTGCAGGCATGTAAATCCACATATCGTCATCTTTGTTTTCGTAGTCATAAATCAACATTGCAGTTCCCCTTACATCGGCAGGAGAAGTAAACTTCATGATGGTTTTATTTATTTCACCAAATTTTTTACTGGCAGTTGTAACCTGACGTATACGCTCCCGATCTTTAGCATCATAGATTTTTAAGGTTAAGGTCATTTCCATTGCTTCAAAGTCAATTACATCGGTAGCTTTATCGCTAATTTCCTTCGCTGTTTGAGCGAAAACAACTGAATTTGCAACTATCAGGGCTATAAGCAGTAGAATTATTTTTATTTTCATGTGTTTATTATTTTAGATTTGGGCTTTTTCCTTCATTATTGATTAATCTATCCAATTACCCCGGAGGGGTTAAAAATATAATAGCCATGGGTTTTAACCCATGGTACAAAAATCATCATTTGAAACCAACCCCGGAGGGGTTGAACTGTAAACAGTTATTGTGCAACCCCTCCGGGGTTGGGCCTAATGACATTCATATTACCACGGGTTAAAACCCGTGGCTAATCAAGTTTAACCCCTCCAGGGTTATTTGTTTATAAAGAGTAGCCTGCAGGCAGGCAGGGATATTCATTATTCACTTTCATTCCCTTCAGAAATATCTTATTCCTCCAAAAATTCAGGCTTAATCAATATACAAATTGCAGGTACTAAAATCAAAGCAGATACCAGGCATAACAATATTGAAAGAATAATTAAAAATGCAAAAGTCTGAATTAATGGAAATGCGGACAAAAACAATATCGAGAAACCAACAATTACCGAGAAAGCATTAATGATAATTCCCCTGCCTGTGGTTTTTAAGCTTATTGCTATTGCTTCAGAATATGATTTACCACTTATCAGCTCAGTTTTTAATCGCCAGAATATATGAATGGTATAATCGACCCCCAATCCTATAGATATTGACGAAAGCAATGCGGTAACGATATTTAATTGGATACCTACCCAGCCCATTATCCCAAATGTGCTGGCCAATGCAAATAACAGCGGAAAACTACCGATTAATCCGGCCGATTTACTTTTGAAAATAATCATCAATAGTATCAGAATTGCAAAAAACGCGAATAGCAATGAATTTCTTTGACCTATAGCTATGGCTTGACTAAGCTCTTTGTCAATTAGACTTATGCCACCAATAACCGACATATTTTTATCCTCCTTCACTAATGTCTCTACTTTAGCAATTATTTTATCTATTGTTTTAATATTATCAGCTTGATACTGAATGTGCAAAACGGCCTTTGTGTAATCAAAATCTACAAAATCCTCGAAATCTTCAGGATCGCCACTCATAGAATACAGCTCAAGGTATTGTGCAACAGCTTCGCGCGAATCAGGAATTCTATCATACAGTTCCTCCACGGGATCGTTAATTGCTCTACTCATTATTCGGATCATCGAAGCAATTGAGGTAACACTTCCTACCTCAGGCATCCTTTCGAGTTCTTGTTCGTAGAAATCCATTCTTCTCAGAACATCCGGTTCTTTCATATC
>JAGLSB010000324.1 GCA_023135955.1 Bacteroidales bacterium
AATAAAATATTATAAAACACTTTTTAGAAAACGAAATAAAATATTTTTTCGTATATTATTTAAAAAAAGAAAAGTTATTAAATAATATAAATACTATGAAATTAAAACAACTTACAGGAACATTGGTTGCTGCCATTTTTGCATCTACACTTGCTGTATTTACATATGCAATGTGGTTTCAGCCCGGTGAATCAATAATTGAAGTACCAGCCGAACATAAAATGATGTACGCCAATCTGCCTTCCAATCTGAATGAAGGTGCAATTGACCTGAGCTATGCTGCGGCGAAAACAGTTCATGCAGTTGTGCATGTTAAAACTAAAGCTGTCAGACAAAATACCTCCTACAATCCCTTATATGAACATTTCTTTGGACAGAGGAATTATAGAGAAAGTCAGCCTGTTATGGGTTTTGGATCTGGAGTAATAATCTCTGATGATGGATATATTATTACAAACAATCATGTTATAGATAATATGGATGAGATCGAAGTGGTACTGAATGACAAACGGTCTTATACAGCAGATGTTGTAGGTAATGATCCAAGTACAGATTTAGCATTGTTAAAGGTTGAAGAAGATGGATTGGATTTTTTAGTATACGGAAATGCTGATAATTTAAAGCTTGGGCAATGGGTATTGGCTGTTGGCAATCCTTACAATTTAACTTCAACTGTCACTGCTGGTATTATAAGTGCAAAGGGACGTAATATAAATATAATACCTGAACAACAATTCGCAATTGAGGCATTCATTCAGACTGATGCAGCTGTAAATCCTGGAAATTCCGGCGGAGCTCTTGTTAATGTAAAAGGGGAGTTAGTTGGCATAAATACTGCAATTGCTTCCAGGACGGGTTCCTATTCAGGTAATTCCTTTGCTGTACCTGTAAGCATTGTAAATAAAGTAATCTCCGATTTAATGGAGTTTGGTGTGGTTCAAAGAGCCATATTAGGTGTTACTATTGAGGATGTAACACAAGAACTTGCTAACGAAAATGATATTTCAGAATTAGAAGGCGTTTATATTAATGGCGTACATGATGACGGGGCCGCAAAAGAAGCTGGATTGAAGGATGGAGATATTATTCTTTCAGTTAACGATCATAAAGTAAACAGTGTTTCGGAACTTCAGGAGCAAATAAGTCGTTTTCGGCCCAAAGATAAAGTTCATGTAATTATTAAAAGAGAAAATAAGCATAAAGACTTCGAAGTTATTTTGCGCAACCTGGAAGGAAATACAGATGTTGTTAAAAAAGACGAAACTATTTCTGTTTTGGGGGCCAGTTTTGAAGTAATTTCAAAAGACGAGAAAAAGGAAATTGGATTAGATAATGGTGTAAAGGTTCTAAAGCTCAGCCCTGGAAAGCTTATGAGAGCAGGGGTTAAGGAAGGTTTCATTATTACACGAATTAATAATAAAGATGTGAAGGAAGTTGAAGATGTTAAAAATATGATTGAACAAATTAATGGAGGAGTGTATTTAGAAGGAGTTTATGCAAATGGAATGAAAGCTTATTATGCTTTCGGGATTTAATTAATAGTAGTATGTAATAAGAGCTGGTAGCATTAGTTACCAGCTATTTTTTATTCCATTCGAGAAGTATATTGTATTAGAAAACAGACATTTTTTTGATTATTAAATTATATATTGACCTGTATTACCGTTTTTACAGATTTCTCTCCCGGAGTTGATTCTAATAGTAAGGCATTCTTGCTAAAAATTACAAATCTTTTGGAAAATAATTCCTTATTTCCAAAAACATATCGTTTCCTGACGTCAGAAAGAATCTTTTAACGATTTTTACAAATTCAAATATTAAAATGTCATGCAAAAAATAATTGAATGCGTTCCGAATTTCTCTGAGGGAGTAGATATGAATATTATCAAACAGATTACTAATGAAATAGAATCTGTTGAGGGTGTGAAACTTTTAGATGTCGATCCGGGTAAGGCTACAAACAGAACTGTGGTTACTTTCGTTGGTGAACCTGAGCCGGTTATTGATGCTGCATTTAAGGCTGTAAAAATGGCATCTGAACTTATTGACATGGCTAATCACACTGGTGAACACCCTCGTTTTGGTGCAACCGATGTTTGTCCTTTGGTGCCGGTTTCGGGAATCACAATGGAAGAAACTATTGAGTATGCAAGAAAATTAGCTAAGAGAATAGGGGAGGAATTAAATATTCCTGTTTATTGTTATGAAAATGCTGCTTTTACTGAAGAAAGAAGAAATCTTGCATTTGTAAGGGCAGGTGAATATGAAGGACTAAAGGAAAAACTTGCTAAATCAGAATGGAAACCAGATTTTGGTCCTGCTGTATTTAATGCAAAAGCTGGAGTCACAGCTGTTGGTGCGAGAGATTTTCTGGTTGCTTATAATATTAATCTTAATACAACATCAACACGCAGAGCTAATTCTATTGCTTTCGATGTAAGGGAGAAGGGGAGGATGTTGAGGAAGGGAAATCCTTTAACAGGCGAAATTGTAAAAGATGAAAATGAAAAGCCTGTTTTCAGTCCGGGAACTCTTAAATCGGTTAAAGCAATTGGTTGGTTTATTGAAGAATATGGTGTTGCTCAGATTTCCATGAATCTTACTAATCTAAATATC
>JAGLSB010000325.1 GCA_023135955.1 Bacteroidales bacterium
GGCGGTTTTTATCGCATCAGTTCCAAATGTTGTAATGGTCCGTTCCTCTATGCTGCCACTGCCGTTAGTGTAAATCAATTTTAATATGCCTGTAACACCATCATAATAGGATATTTTTATGGCTACATCATGTATGGTACCGGCAGGAAATACAACATCATCAGCAGCAAACCCTATCTTTTTACCTTTGCGTGCAATATAATCGTAGTATTTGTCGGGTTCAATCATCCACATTTTTCTGACATGTTGCATTTTAAGAACAGCTGTGGTTTCGTAGCCTGGGGCATCACGTTGGTACAACCAACGCTCCCAGTTTTTTGACAAACCACTTTTCAGGTTGGTCTCTACCAAAAAACTCCAGGCATCGGGTGTATCTTCAGCCGTGCGCCCTAACTCCTGAGAAATGAAAGGCAGCATTTTTGGGATCAAATGACCTGTAGTGTGCACATAGGTACAGCGCATCTGCAGAACTCTCAGGTTACTCATAAAGTAACGATAAGGGAAAGAGTTGGTTGTCTGCCCAAAGCGATAATCAGTTGATTCTTCTGCCCATTTCTGTTCGTATTCTTCATTTACTTCGCCATTAAAACACTGATATTTCATAACGGGCGCCTCTTCATCAATACATAAATATCCGTTATCATCAAGGTATTGTCCCATATCACTATCGGGAATACGATAGTGGTACATTTCGACAAATCCTCTTCGAACTCCAAAACCTTTTTCAAAACCGTAATTAACCGGGGCCCCCATAAAAACCTTATTCTCCATGCCCTTAAAGGCTTCTTCCCAAGCGTCCAGGCGTTCCCGAACATGTTGTACAGTGTCATTGGCATCACTGTTGGTTTCCCGATAAGGTCCAATTCCTTCATCCCCGTGAGATTTGGATGCATATCCAACATAAGCTGCTTTTACCATTTGCGGGATAGCCGTATTTTTAAGTTCATTTATTAAACGTAAATAATGATAATGGAAGACCGGATGGGAGGGGTCAAAGTTCAGGTTTTTTTCAGGATCCTCCAGAGGAAGAAAAGGTACACCCAAATCTTCCAACCACAAGGGTGCCTGTCCTATGGAAATATCTCCGTTCCTTGATTTTGCATGACAAAGAATACGTAGGACAATATCTAAGCCTACGGAATTTGCTTGTTGAATCCGACTAATGATTGGACCAAAGTCTAAATTTCCCTCTGTTTCTTCAATATCCCTCCATTTTACCCACAAAATTCCAACACCGTTTGATTGAAACTGTAGACTTATAGGTTGAAAAGTTTTATCCCAGCCCATGTTTCGCTGCAAGCCGACCAATCCACGGGGAGAAGGCTCTACAGAATCAGGCAGGGACCAGTCCCAGCCATTAATAATGTGATTGTTATTTATCCAGGTTTGTTTTTCAATGGTATCCAAATCACTTGTAGTCAGATATTCATATTCCGGCCAATAAGGATACTCACTTTCAGGAAGTATATGATCTTGTGCCACAATTTGACCACAAAGAAAAAAAGCACTTATTAAAATCAAACTAATCTTCTTTATAATGTTCATTCCTTTAGATTAGAATTCGTTTAACTTCGTCATTGGTTACTAATCAGTCTTTTACAATTTTGATTTTTTTCACGTTTATTGGTTAATCTGCAATCACAAATTTATTTTAAATCAGATATTTAAATGCATAGATAAAGTTCAATTACCGGTAAATATTAGTTCAGGCTGGCGGAGCTCCGGCCGTGGACAATTATTCCTCTTTATTGAACAAATACTATCTCCTTCAATCCGACTAAGAAAATACCTTTGAGTGTAGAATCTATCAATAAACAATCAACTATGAGAGTATCTATCTTTCATATCCTACTGGTGTTTACCATTTCAGGATGCAACAACATATAAATAATTTATTATGAGGATTTTTATACTGCTGAGTCTGTTTCTTTTCTCATTATTTCCCAATAACTCAGATGGTTATGGTGATGCAGAAGAAGCTTATCCATATTGGGGAGAATATCTCAATTAATCAATTTGATCAATGAAATATACTGAGCAATTTTTCATATTTCTGTTTGCAATCTTTTTCTCCGGATATTCGCTGCAAGCCCAGGAATCTACACGGGTATTTGAGAATGGGAATGACAAAATCGTTGTTTATTCCGATGTTCCGGGACTGGAACAACCGGCAGAATATTACACGATCCGGGTGCGCTCCAATGCTTCAAACAATGTATGGCAGGACTGTTATGGACTGGTCACGCGTTCCTTGTACACCGAGTCGAATGAAAATTATTTCGATAACCTGGAGGGCTGAACCCATACCTATACGAATATAGAAATGAACTCCCCCATAGAAGTGGAGATCGCAAAAGCCGACGGCTCCCCGATCACCAAGGCTGCAGTACACCCGGGTCCAAAAGGCAGTGCCGTGACCATCACAGATGGTAAAGCCTACTTCACCATGGATGAACCTGCTTTGATCGCAGTGGATATTAATGGGCAGATGGACGATCATGATACAGGCAGGGACCAGTTTGCAAAGGCATATGATGGCCCGCCAATTCATGCGGTGAGTATTTTTGCCCATCCCATTTTTGAAAAGCCTGATACCACAATTGCAGGTGTTACGGTGATTCAACCCGGGGAAACGCCACCAAGCGATCCGGGTACATTTAATACCCTATATTTTGCACCCGGAGTGCATAATATTGGAAAGGATTACCAGGTCCACAAGAACAAGGAATATTACATCCCCGGCGATGCCATTGTATATGGTACCATGGGCAACCACGACCAGGACAACGGTATGAACATCCACATTTATGGTGTGGGAACCATTTCGGGCGACAGTCTGAAACATCCGGAGTTCGATCCTGATTTCCCAGGATATCCGGATGCCGAGGCAAATCCTATAAATGGCAGACCATGGAAACCCATTTCGATCATCGATGCAGAGGGAACCCTGGTTGAAGGAATCTGTATTGCCAACCCGGCTTTTCACGCACTTTCAATTCCAACCAACGTGAAGGGCAGGAAAGTAACTACCGTACGTTGGGCTAAAGTGATCTCATGGCGAGGGAACGGCGATGGCTTTGGCAATCCGCACATTGTGGAGGACTGTTTCCTTAGAACCCAGGATGATGCATTTTACGTTAAAGGCGATCGCCGAAGATGCGTGATATGGAACGATGCAAATGGGGCGGCTTTTGTGTTTTCCAGTATTCCGGATGATTTTCCTATCCTCATCGAAGATTGTGATGTCATCTATTCCAGGGCAAGATGGCATTTGTGGAGCGGGGGACGCGTGTTTTCCGGTCGCCCTATAAACGGCAGTGGGAAAAAGCAGGTAAATGTATTGGTCAGAAATGTCCGTATCGAGGACCCCCGGCCTACCCTCCAGATTTTTTACATGCTTTCGAAAAATGATATCAGCGATGATCTTATTGGCACACCTAGCGATTATATCGGTACGAGCTGGAGTGGTATAACAATTCAGAATATTACAGCAGCAGGCAAAAGCGTGGTGGGTCATCCGGAAATTTTTCACGGCTGCGCGGAGAGTCCATACAGCAACTTTACTTTCGACAGCATGACAATTGACGGGAAATTATTAACCAGCCTGGATGATTTCGCCGAAGTGAATGAATATGTAACAGATATACACTTCAACCCGGGAATTGTAGATGACGCTACGCTGTTTGACCTGTACCTCGATGGGGTTTCATTGCCCGGATTCAATCCATCAACAGAAAATTACACCGTGAACCTGGAGTTTGGCACCCTGGATGCGCCGTTAATTACAGCAACACAGTCCGACTATGGGGCTGAGATATCGATTAGTCAGGCTGAAGGCGTCCCGGGAACGGCAACTATAACCGTTACGGCTGAAGATGACACTACCATAAAGATCTACCGGGTAAGTTTTACTGCTGAAGGCAGCGATAAGATTATTGGCCTGGAAGTCCCGGAAGAATTTTCTCCACGGGATACCATTATAGTTTCAGTTACCTATTCTGCTACCAGCTCGCAGGACATCCAGGTGCTCCTTAAGAACATGAACGATTCAGAAACCAAATATGGCGAAAGCAAAGTCACTGTGCCCGCTGGCGTTGGTGTGGAAGATATTGAACTGATCGTTGCTCCCAATACTCCTTTGTTACTGAATGCTTACAAAATAACTGTGAACCTGTTTCCGGAAGGGGGATCTTTCAGTAGCGTACTCGATATTATGAAGGTATATAATCTGGACGTTGTGTCACCCTATTCATCCAATGCAGCCCTCTCTGGCATAACAGTGGGTGGCATATCCCTTGAGGCATTTGATCCGGGGGTCACAGTCTACGACATAGTATTGCCCTATAATACCGCTGATGTACCTGTTGTTGAAGTATTAGCGGCAGATGAAGGGGCGCCAGAAATAACCGATGCGGTGAGTCTGCCTGGAAGCACCACCATTTTAGTTACGGCTGAGGACAGTGTCACCTCACAAATATATACATTGAACTTTTTAATTGAAGGCATCTCAGGACTTACCTTCCCCGAATCGGTTACACAGGGAGAAACAGTTACAGTCCCTGTTTCCTACGCAGCAGCTTTCTTACTTGATTTAGTGGTAGTTCTGGAGCAAAATAAATCCCCATATACCTCCTATGGAGAAGCGAGTAACGGTACCCTCCGGATCGGGCACAATAGATATTGATTTCACGGTGGATCCGGTTATACCGGTTGCGAGTGATGCCTACACCCTTTTCGTAGGGCTCCTGCCTGAGGGAGGTAGCTGGGCCGATCGGCTGGATGAATACACACAGGAGAATATAGATGCCCTGGCGGCTCCGTCTGATGATGCCACACTGTCGGGTATTTTGGTGAATGACACTTTGATAAGCGACTTTGATGCCGGTATCACGGAATACCATTTTTTACTACCTTCAAGTACAGTAAATGTGCCATTGGTGAATGCCGTGAGAACTGATGAAAATGCTACAGTAGTAATTATCCCTGCTGATAGCCTGCCAGGTACAACTACCATTTTTGTAACTGCCGAAGACGGTCAAACTACTCTTAATTATACACTGAATTTCACAGTGGCGGTTGCTAATGAGATCACCAAGCTTAGAGGCATTGAACAGCTGTTGGTCTACCCAAATCCGTTCACCGACAGGCTGTGGATTAATACTGGCACCAACGAATCCTTTATTATCTGCAACATCACAGGAAGAATTATCTATAACAGCAGCTCAGCTCATTCGCAAGAGATTAATAATCTGGGGACAAGAACATGGCAGCCGGGAATATACTTTTTAAAAACTACTTCAGGAAGGGTAATCAAGTTAGTGAAGCAGGGTCGCAGGTAAAGATGTAAATATCCAAATTGATTTTAAAATAGATTTTTATCCATAGAGAAGAAGACTGATGAAAAAATAGAAATAGTTATTAGAGATTTGCGTAGTGATGAATAGTAATTTTTCAGTAAAGTAATTGTTTGATTAAAGTACAAACCTTGGTATTGAAGCAACAAAAAATAGTAAATTGTTGGTACAGTTCATGACAATTGTGCATTCCTGTCCTCAACATCAATATCGGCTCCTATTTCATTTGTGCCTGAAACAATTTCTGAACGACTTGAAGATAAGTAATTAACGTCACTTTTTTTCGTTCTTAATTTACATTTTTAAGTACTAATTTTGCTGCCCAATCCGTATTATCAGCAGTCTGGGTAAGACCGCCGGGAAAATTAGGCATTGTGACCACACCGCTTCCGTTCGCAGTCAAGCTTCCGCTGCCAATATCTGACCACACACCTGTCCTTGGATTATACCACTTGGCTTCGTAGGTTTGATTCGCCAGAAGTCCGCTTACTGTTGCTTTATTACATAGACCTTCAAAATACAGGTAACATAATTTTTTATCAGGCGTGCGCAGCATATGGGCCCTTCCATCTAAATTGTTAAGATCTTTACCCTTTTCCTTATCCGCAGGACTGTACCTGGGGTTCAGATTTTCACTGACAGGTTCTAAGTTTTGATACCGGCTGCCTTCTGAATGCATAAACGGCTCCATGTACTGCACCTCCTGTAAGCCTTTCATTTTCAGAGCTTCCCAGATATAAACATTATCACTTTTCCCAGGCTGGTTCTCTTCAATTGCCAGGTCGTCCGCTATACCGAATCGGGTGACCGGATCGCGGTAGAGTTCGACCTCAATTTCACCACCCCTGAAGGCAAATCCGGAACCATGGCCGTATGCAATGTGTTTTGTATGCGCGACGGAAAAATCGAGTCGCTGCGCTGCTACTTCGATCCTTCCGATCTGGATGTGTGACATTTAAGATTGGGAGACGAACTGAGACTACGGATCCCAAGTCGTCTTTTGTTTCTGAATACTGTAGAAAGCTAAATCAGGAATGATTGGACTGACCTTTTTCCCTACTCGCTGTAAAATACTTTAATACTAGGACCGTCCCCTTAATTCTCTATATCAGGTGAATTTAACCCGCCACTTGGTGCAGGGATAATGGAAACTCCGTTACTAATTACATTAGCACTGCCTATTTCATAAAACCCTTCACTGTCCATAATATCTCTATTAATGGCCAGTTTGATCATCACGGTATCATGCACTGTTTCTTCAATCAACCCAATTTTCACCTTGTAGTCACCCATGGGTATTCCACTGGGGATAGTGACTGAGTAACTTTCACTTACAGGCTTATCAGGCATCCAGGTTTTGGGTCTGGCTTCGGTAAGGTACTGTTTATGTATAACCCCTTGGCCCTCTAGCTTAAGGATCACTTTGTAATCTCTGTAAACTGGAGCATAACCTTTATTTTCCCAGGTGAGGGAGATTGAGTTGGCAGTTTGATAGTTCATGCTTTCAGGCACTTCGGCGCTATTTAAAAAATACCAGTAGCCAGCCCTGTTGGCCAAGTCATCACTGAGTTTGGGGTTCTCTCTGTACCATTCAGCGGCATTTCCGTGAAAACCGATCCAGGTTGGATGAGTTATCTCAAGGGCGCCACGCAATGTATCTTGCATGGCACCTCCCTCTGGAACAGTCCAGCCCCATTTTTTACTATTATAGTAATGGGCAAACTCAACTTGTGTCTGGCGATTTTTCCAAGTGTCTCTGAATAATTCGGGGTCTTTTATTCCAAAATCTTCCTTAGAATTGGACAAATGGACTTTGTGTAAAATACTGTGGTCAGACCAGAAAAGTTGTGGGCGTGCTTCTACAAATGATTTCACCTCCTGCTTCTCTTCTTCGGTTTTGGCGCCGCGATAAGCTTCGTCGGTCAGGCACATTGGTTTGTTGGGAAAATATTTCTGCATCAATTCAATGTGCTTAAAAATCACTTCATTGGGCCAGCGTTTTTTGCTTGCGGGGAAGTTATGCGCCTCACCCCAGGTTCCGTAACTGCCCACTTGCACCCATTCAACCCAGGGCTTGTTGGCGTATCTCTCAGCAAACACTACATAGAACTCTTCGAGCTTCGATAAATAGATGGGGTCATTGTAATCAGGCTCCCAGCTGCGGCTGCCTACTTTTTCTCCCTTTGCACCAAGGTCTATCACCCATTTGGGGGTGGCATATAAATTAGTGTTTTCTTTAGTACACACCGTTAATCCGAGAGTGTAACCGTGGGGAACATATTGTTCTACCAAATCGTCAATCCAGTGCCAGTCATATACATTATCCTCGGGTTCAAAGTGGCTCCAGTCAAGTCTTACATAAAGGTTGGTAATTCCCGGAACGCCATTGATTTCCTCAAATGTACCCAGATACTTGTCCGTACCATTATCATAATAATGATGGTATAAGCCCTTGTGAGGGTTTCGCTGTACGGTGACGGAATCTGCATAACCGGTTAAATCATAGACTTTGGATGGCTCAAACAAACCATATTTATCCAAGTTATGATCTCCGGTGTGTCTATTAAACGGCAAATTAGAACCTTCAATAGTCTCAAATTCACGTAATGGCTTTACTGCAATTTTAACTTTTCCCTTGGTAGCAAAAGACACCCATGAATGACGCATAGATTTTATTTTTTGCATAGCACCACTTCCTATGTCAGCCCCCGGCATATAACGATTTTGAAGACTGCTGTTTGTCGTATAAAACACAAAAGCTTCTTTACCATTTACCGTAGCAGAAAAATCACCACTTGCTTCTACCTGTTTCGGTGCTGAATAAAGTTCTAATGTTGTTTTCTTAGAATTTTTTTCTCTCTTTGCTCTTCCTGATCCTTGTAAGGTGCTTAGAAACAAGGTTAGTGAAAATAGTACAACAAGTACTTTTTTTGAGTGATGCTTAGTTTTAAAGTTCATATTTCAAAGATTTAAAAGGGATTATAAAAATTGGTTTTTTAGATTTTTTGAGAGTAAAACGTTAACCGCTTTATTAATATGGGTTTTTATAAGCGGATTGATGACTTTGCAAAAAACAACAATAAGAAATTGCAGCCAAATTTATAGTGAAAAATATATTTTACGCTTATTTCTCTTTATAATTTTCTTTAATAAATTCCAACCACCATTTCATACCGGGATTGCAGGGGGAGCCATCACCTCCTATATGAAAATTAGGCGGTACATTTTGCAACCAGGTAGAAGCGAAGAAATATCCATATCCTTTGTCTAATAAATTTTGAGTCCTCTTTATTTGTCTCTCCTTTTTTCCTTCGGTATATATTCCTACATTTATATATTGTTTTAATCCTTTTTCTTTGCTGTATTCTAACCAATATTCGTTTGGAGTACCCTCTGTCTCTATGTAAGGTAAATTTTGGGTTTTCCAACCAAAGTGTATCGAAAGGTCTGCACATGGCGGTGGATAACTCTGATTATTGTATGCCACAAAAATTTCAGGAACTGCTTTTTTTGCTTCACAAATCATCTCATCAACATTGAATTTTTTAGTTCTTTCTGCCATTCCCTCATTATCGGGGTCAACAAATACATTTTTATAGTTATTCTCCTTCAACCATTTAACAGTATTTACTATTGCTGCGTTTACTTCTTTTTGTCCCCAATTGTCATAATCCGGATTTTCTAATTTACCTTGAACTGCACCACCCCAATATAGAACACCAACAAGAACAATCATGCCTCTTTTATCGCAAGCCTCAATAATCTTGCTCATCCTTTTTTTATACACTTCCTTTATTTTTCCGTCCGGTTCGTATCCGTAAATATCACTGTAACGCGAACCCATAAAAAATACGCTTATTGAATTTATTCCATATTCCTTATAAATATCAAGATTACTTATAAGATCGTTTGTTGATTTATCATTCAAGAGTGCATTTGAGCATCTTAAACCAATTAGTTGAGTCTCTTCGTTATTTATGTAAGTTTTATTGCCTTTTATTGAAAATGTATTTTGGCCAAAGGCAGAACAAACAAGGAGCAAACAAGTAAAAACGAGTGTGATTTTTTTTTTCATAGTTGTATATATTAACAATAATAGTTAGATTTTGAGATGTGAGACTAAATAAGTATTAAGTATCGTGAGTATCAATTATTAGGACTAAAACCGGAAGTGTAAAAAACACACAAACATAGACAACATGTTGGTTAGCTTTTTTATAGAGACTGATGACATGTGTCTGATAGTCGATAAATAACTGCATTTGGCATCCGACATCCAATTATTTAAATCGAATGTTTTTGCATTTTTAAATTCAAAATAATCGTTTTTATTTTCTTCAGTTACCTTAATGCCATTAATGACCAAGTTCTTAAAAGTTATATTGTCCAAAGAGTTTTCATAACATGATCCAACTAGAGATTTCAGAAAAATGACCGGAGCATTTATCGTTATATTTTCAAATAAAAAATCTGTAATTCGTGTATGATGGTTTTCGTTAGTTGGTTTGAACCAAGGTGCATTAATATTTGCTGTATTAATATTATAGATTGAAATGGGGCGTATTAGAAATGGGAACTCTACCCTAATGTCTTTATACACATAATTTGAAACTAAGGAGTTGCCGGCTCTGGCACACGCAATTGTCGCATCTGAGTGGTAGGGCCACGGATTAGCTCCTTCCGCCGGAGTATCCTGATAAGATATGACATCAATATCCTCTAAATGGGCATTACCAAAATCACCACTGGTACTTGCCTGTACCATGATGGGATGTGCATTGTGCATTTGCCATACAACTACGTGTTTTGCTTTTGAATTCTCTCGCAATTTCATATTATCATCACAACTTACCAAAAAACAATTTTCGATAAAAGTATTCCCCATTTCTATTCCATCTTTTATTACATCAGAAAATCCCTCTTCTACTTCTGCCGATTTTCTCATGTTTCGGGCACAAAGCTGCATTACTTTTTCTTGTAATGTCATCTTTTCTATCAGTATTTCTACTCTTTCATCAATTGTAAGCGTAGTATCAAGATGGCTTTTACCATTAGATCGTGTACAACAAACATAATGGCTTAAGCATAATACGACTAATACTACAATATTTCTACGCTTAAATTTTATCATAATTGAACCCCCTCCGAAAAGTCATTTTTTGAAAAAAATGAAATTTGTGAAATTATAAAATATTGATCGTCATTGTTTTCAATTTTTGTAGTTTATCCCCCTGTATCTACTTTTAGATTCTACATTCTAACTTATTCTAACTTTTCTGATTTAGGACCATCATAATCATAGCTAAACCAATCCACATCAACATAACCATAACCACTAAGATTTATACTATACATCCCAATAAAAATGCCATCAAATCCTTCTCTTTCCAGTACAATTTCTTTGCCAATAGACTTAAATCTCTCTCCATCTTCGCTGTACTCAAAATAACCTTTTTGTCCATTAAAAACACTTTTTAACCAGATCGTTTGACTTTTTATTTTTTCTCCAATAGTTTGTTTGTTATTAAAATTCCAATAGACGTTTTTCTCTCCATTTCTTAGATATATACCCGCAGAAGCATATCCCTTTCCACTATGAATTAAACCTACTTGCTGTCCTTCTGCCATACCGGACAAGTCTATTTTAGTAATGACCACATCTTTGCCTTTTCCCATTTTGCGCTGCAATAACTTGTTGGGAACAGAAGCAATAGGCGTCTGCGTATTTGTAGGGATGGAAGCATACATTCTCAAAAATCCTTTTCTATCGGTCAAACTCCATTTGGTGTTATCCGGGTTACCATCCCATAACCATTGATAACCTAATTGTTGTGAATTAAAATCATCATCACTTTGAGGAGCTTTAACGCCTGAGCCTGTTATTGGCTTTTTATATTCCCAAACAGTATTTCCAATACCGTTCCCATCCGGATCGAATCCCAGTACCGGCCAATCACTTTCCCACTTCACAGGAATAAGCATCTGTGGACGCCCCTCATAAGAGTCGGCGTTTTGCACTAACTGATGCAAATACCACCATGAACCATCAGGTATTTGCAATAATGAACCTTGACACGAACTTCTACCAGTAACAGCATCGCGTTCCATCAATATTTTCTTTTCATAAGGTCCATAAATACTTTTTCCTCTTAGCACTATCTGCAACCTGTCATCACGTTTCCCTTTTTTATTGCGCGTCCATTCAGACAGAAAGATGTAATAATAGTCATTATAAAAATATATTTTTGCCGCTTCTGCCCCTTCTCCTACATATATCTCCTTCCCTTTGTCCAACAACTTCTGACCATCCCAACTTAGTTTAAAAAGATAGTTGTGAAAAATCATAGCTTCCGGATTTCTTACAATTTCATAATTACATGTGAGATAAGCCTCTTTTCTTTCATAATCAAAAAAAACGGCAGGATCAGTCATATTACTTTTTTCAAATATTAATCGCGGATGACTCCATTTTCCTTTGATATTATCACTTTCACACACAAAAAGTCCTTTATCAATATCTATAAAATAACACAACCATTTTCCTTCATGTCGGACTAAATCACCTGCCCATACTCCACGGACATTCTCTCCCCAATCTACACTATCTACTATGCCATTTATAATTGTCCAATTAACTAAATCCTCCGACTCCAATATGGTCATCCCCTTTATGTAACGCCCTTTGGATGAAATCATATAGTACTTCCCATTGTATTCTTCTACATCAGAGTCCGGATAGTTGCTATTTAATACGGGATTTTTGTACGTACCATCTCCTTGGTCTCCCCAAGTTCCTAAAACAGGGAATTCAAGCGTTTTTACAGTTTTGTCTGAGGTACATGCTATCACAGTCATTGCAATCAAAAATAAAAAGTAACGTATTATCATAGCAGTTTGAGTTTTTACTTTAGTTATTAAGTTTTCCGTCCAAGCGTAATGTATGTCCCACATCCTTTAATTTGTAAATTTGCATTCTCTCTTTGGGCGAAAAATTAGGTTGATGTAGGATTAGAGCTAACTCTCCTTCCAAAGTTTTGAAAATCATTCCGTGTCCTCCATTTTTCTTAAAAAGGCGTTCTTTCTGATGCTTCCAAGGACCTTGAATTTTACCTGATTCCGATTCAACTATACCAATCGCATATTTGTCAGCTCCTTGGCTGGACCATATCATAAGAAGTTTTCCTGTCTTTGTTCTATACAAATAGCAACCATCGGTGATAAACCCCTCTTTTTTAATTGGTCTTATCCATTGGGCATCAGAAGCTTTAAATAGGACACTAATAGTACCTTTGATTGCTGACAAATCGTCTTCTAAAGCAACTAAATTCATAGTTCCGTCCTTTATCTGCACCCACTCGTGACAATAAATGAGGTATGGAATATCATCCTCTACCCATAAAGTCCCATCTAAGGTCATATCTTCATCGGTAATGTGCGGGGCATTTTGAAATGGCACAAATGGACCAAAAGGAGATTCGGCAACTAAAATTTGAGTTGCACGTTTGTAGTATGGTGGCCATTTTTCGGGCACTTTCATTGACGGGGGATTATCTAATAAAGAAGTGGAAGTAAAGGTAGTAAACAGATAATACTTTCCTTTATACTTGTGTACCTCAGGAGCCCAGATAGCTTTTTTACCCCAGAAGTTATCAGGCATTTCAAATACTGTTTTGGGCTTCTCCCACATTTTCAAATCTTTACTCACATATACTCCAACCGTTAGGCTTATTGTCGAATCCTTTTTTTTCACTATTCTCGAAGCATATAGGTAATAGGTTTTACTCTCGTTATCTACTAATATGAAAGGATCCCTCACTCTAATATTTGCACTATCTGTTAATTCTTTTTTAGCACAACTTGAAAGAAGGAGCAAACTAAGTAAAATACCACTGTTGACTTTTTGTCTTGTTTTCACTTTAATAAAATAGATTAAAACAGTTAATATTCAACAATATAGATTTTTTCATTAAATAATCTTATCTCTGTCCACCGTGTAACCCTTTTATTTATTTCCTTTTTTGCCAAGAACAAATCAAATAACTAAATTTTGACAGTTATTTGAGGTTTTGGCATGAGGGTTTCATTTTAATAAAACAGGTTAAAGTATTTAATAATCAGTATTATGGGACGTATTGTCAAGAAAATTAATCTCAATCCGCCGTGGAATCCTTTTCATCCATTTATAATTTAATTTTTACCTCCCATAATATCTAATAAATACTACGCCATTAGGATTGATAGTTAAAGAGCTGTTATCATTCAGTTTACTGTTTTGCCAAATATTGTACAGTTTGTATTTTTTGTTTCTTTCTAATCCCAGTTTTTCATTTGTTATTTCAAAACTTTGAAGTTCTTGTGTTCTGTTAAATATCCCTATCCAACCACCTTTGCTCTTCATCTTAGGAGTATTCCATATTTCTATACCGCTTCCTTCAAAAATCAATTTTCCCATGACGCCATTTTGATTACATTCTAACATCTCTTTATTTGTTATCAAACTCATAGAGAAATCATCTAAAGTTGGCAAATCACCTCCCATCATAAGCGGAGATGCAGCCATAGCACGTATAGTTATAAACGTGTACATCTGGTCTTTGCTCAATTCACACCATCTGTTCCATCCTCTTCCTGCAAGCAATTCAAAATTTGAATCTATCAACCCTTTTTTCTGCATTTCGGCTATTTCATTTCTTGATTCTTTGCCGGTAAACCCTTTTAATTCAGGTTTTGGAGACATTAATAATAATTGCCCAAAGGGTATCATATCCATATCTATCCAAAATCCGGGCTCTTCTTTATCTTGCCATTTTCGCCACGCTGCAAAACACTTATCAATATCTTTTTGATCATCCCATATATCGGGAGTTACTCTAAGCATGTTTGCTTGCTTATAAAAATCTAATGCATCATCCAAAACTTTTCCTCCGGGACTAAGACTAAGCACAATAGGTCTGCCGGTTTTTTTTATGGCATCAACCACTGCTTGTACCTCTTTGGGATAAGGAACAATGTCATCATATTTTATAAAATCTACCCCCCAATCAGCCATTTTTTGAATAAGGTTATCGTAGTATTGTTGTGCTCCGGGATTATCCATGTTTACACCAAAAAAATGGGGATTCCATTTACAAACACTTGTTGTATCGGCAATATCTTTTATGGAATATGTAGTGCCTTCTATTGGTAAATTCTGATAATAGGCCTCTCTAGAGACTCCTCTCATCAGGTGTAAACCGAATTTTATATTCAATTCATGACAACGATCTATTATTGGCTCAAATCCATTTGAAAAATAGACTTTGGATGGCTCAAACAAACCATATTTATCCAAGTTATGATCTCCGGTGTGTCTATTAAACGGCAAATTAGAACCTTCAATAGTCTCAAATTCAC
>JAGLSB010000326.1 GCA_023135955.1 Bacteroidales bacterium
ACCAGAGGAGTTGATGTTGGAGCAAAAGTCGAAATCTATAAGCTGATAAATGAATTAGCAAAAAAAGGTGTTGGAGTTATATTGATTTCATCGGATATGCCAGAAATTATGGGAATATCAGATCGCATTCTTGTCATTCACAAAGGTAAGATACAAGGAGAATTGCAAAAGGAATCTTTCTCAGAGGAGAATATACTTCGACTTTCAATTGGCGAATCTCTTAGTGTCTAGCATTAATAAATAGCAACATAAAACAAAAACCATGAATAAGAAACTTGAAAGTATGATTCGGTTTTTAATTAAATACAATACAATATTTATTTTTATCGTACTTGTTATTCTTTCATCACTGATATCCGATGTGTTTTTTTCAGCCATTAACTTATCAAATTTGTTGAAACAGGTTTCTGTAATCGGAATTGTAAGTATCGGTATGTTAATTGTCATCATAACAGGAGGAATCGATCTTTCTGTTGGATCAATGGTAGCTCTTTTAGGTGTTTCTTTTGCCTTGCTAATTAACATCCTTGTATTACCCGCAGCTCTTTTAATTACAGTCTTGATTGGTCTGTTTATTGGTAGCATCTCTGGATATTTAGTGACCAAACACAAAATGGCTCCATTTATTGCAACCCTTGCTTTGATGACTATTGCCAGAGGAGGAGCATTTATTTATTCCAAGGGCGCACCTGTTATTTTCGATAGCGTAGGTGGTGGGCTTATGACTAATTTTGGCAATGAATCTTTTATGGGAATCCCTAATGTGGCAATTGTGTTTATTTCTATTGTAATCATTGCCCAAATTATGTTAAAATATAATGTGTTTGGACGATTAATAATAGCAATTGGAAGCAATGAAGAGGCTTCAATTTTATCAGGGATAAAAGTTAATAAATACAAATTCTTAGTTTATTCAATTTCGGGTGGTTTAGCAGGTATTGCTGGAATTATTGCTGCATCAAGAACTAATTTGGGTTCTCCTAATTTTGGAGTTGGACTAGAGCTCGATGCTATTGCAGCTGTTGTAATTGGTGGTGCAAGTTTAAATGGAGGAAAAGGTTCTGCAATAAACACATTAATGGGAGTGTTAATTCTTGGATTAATTGGGAATATTCTAAATCTACTTAATGTTCCATCTTATCCTCAGCAGGTTATAAAAGGATTGATTATTATTTTTGCAGTGCTTCTTCAGCGTTTTGAAGATAAATATCAGTCATAGTTTTTAGCTTAATTGATATCCATTATTCCAAAATAAACAATCCGGATTCAACATATTACTGATATGAATAAAAGCATTAAAATAAACAACAATAATTTGCCTTTGTTGCCACAAGATGTAATCATTCCTACATACATTCGGTCTGAAGTTAAAGTTGGCATTGTACATATTGGAATAGGTGGATTTCATAGAGCACATCAGGCTTATTATACAGATGAATTACTCCAAAATAATGGAGTATTAGATTGTGGAATTTGTGGAATAGGTTTATTAGATGCTGATCGCAAAATTATCAACACTTTGAAAGATCAGGATGGATTGTACACCCTATTAATAAAAGAATCTGATGGATCGCTAAAACCCAGGGTAATAGGTTCTATTGTCGAATTTTTATTTGCACCCGACAATCCGGTGGCTGTTATTGAAAAAATGGCTGACCCTGAAATAAAAGTAATCTCACTAACCATTACAGAAGGTGGATATAATTATAATGAAACTACCGGGGAATTTGATTTTAGTACTCCTTCAATTCAGTGGGATTTAAAGAATCCTGATAATCCAAAAACTGTTT
>JAGLSB010000327.1 GCA_023135955.1 Bacteroidales bacterium
GCTTCTTTTGGTCAGCCGTTTCTCCAATTAATGTTGGAAGAAATGATATACCATCTGTATCTTGTGGAGTATCTACTCCAATTATTTCAGCTACTGTTGGCAAAAAATCCCAGAAAGCCCATATATGATCACTTTCTTGTCCGGACTGAATTTTACCCTTCCACCTGGCTATTCCAGGTACCCTAAAAGCACCATCCCGAATATCACCTTTCATACCTGCAGCCGGAGCATTATTATTAAAAAATGTGTTATTGGATATTTCTCCTTTTATGGAATTTGCTTGTGTATTCCCGTTATCAGAAGCAAAAATTATGAGAGTATTATCATCAATATCCAAGTCTTTAAGTAGAGCCATAAGCTTACCTACTTCAGTATCCATACGTGTAATCATTGCTGCCCAAACTTTGTGATTCAGATCCCAGTCTTTGTTATTATAAATTCCTAATTCGGGAACAATATGCAAACCATGTGGTGGCGTATAGGCAAGAAATAAAAAGAACGGATTGTCTTTATTATTGCGTACAAATTCCAACGATCTCTTAGTATATTCATCAAATGAATATTTTGCTTTCGAAGGGTCTACGATACCAATAGGATAGCAAACTCCATTCTCATCGTAAGTCTGTTCTCCTTTATAATTCTCCATAATATAATGCGTCCCATTTTCAGGATAATATACACGTTCCTCATTATGATATAAGAACTCAGGGTAAAAACAATGAGCATGTCGTTGATTCAGATATCCATAAAACTCATCGAAACCCATTTTATTTGGAATTCCATACTGGTTGTGCAATCCGAGCCCCCATTTGCCAAACAAACCGGTTTTGTATCCAGATTCCTGGAGCATCATTGCAACTGTATAATCACCTTCTCTTAGCGATTCCCTATAATCATTATAACCATTACCCCTAACCCGGGCATGACCCGGATGTAATCCCTGCATCAAACTGGAGCGGCACGGAGCACTAACGGCATTTCCGGCATACGACTTAGTAAATCGCATCCCTTCCTCAGCTAATTTATCGATATTTGGAGTCATTATCTTTGTTTGTCCAAAGGCACCTATATCACCATATCCCAGATCATCCGAAAGGATAAAAATTATATTTGGTTTCTCTGCTTCAGATGAATTGGACTCTTGCTGCTTATCTGGTTGACCGCTACATGCGAGTAACATCGAAGCTGTAATGCCTGAAAATGCAATCTTCTTTGCATGATTCTTAATTGAGGTTAAGTTTGTTTTCATTTTTTGTATTTTTCTTAATTCGACCTTATCACTTCACCATTAATAGAAACATTCTCCAAAACCAATCCATTAACAAAATCCAATACATTTTCATTATCAATATTATTGAATTCACAATTAATAATTTTTACGTTTTCAATTGGATGCTCTTCAAGACCGAGTATTTGAATTGCATAATCCGCTCTGTTACAAACTAGATTCTCGATGAAAATATTCCTGTACGTGGTGTAATGAATCTCACCCGGAGCTGCTTTAGAGTGGTAGTTTTGGTTGATTCTTATCGCGGCTTTATTTACTTCTCCCACCCTAATATCTTTTACGTAAATATTTTCGATAACTCCACCGCGATATTTATTTGACTTCAGGCGAATAGCACGTTCAAGATTAGGACTGCTCATATCACAATTATAGGCATAAACGTTCCTTACTCCACCAGATGTCTCGCTTCCCATTACAACCCCACCATGTCCGTCCATCATTTTACAATTCCGGATAACTACGTTCTCAGTAGGAATCCCTAAATCGTAACCTTGTCTGTTTCTCCCCGATTTAATTGCAATACAGTCATCGCCTGTATTAAACACAGTGCCATCAATCAAGATATCTTTACTACATTCAGGATTACAACCGTCACCATTAGGTGCATCCGGACTATAAAGTTTCACATTGAGAATTGATATATTCTCTGAAAATACAGGGTGCAGCATCCACATTGGTGGTCTTTTAATGGTAATATCTTCTATTAATATATTCTTACAAAGGTAAGGCTGAATAAAACTTGGTCTGAGATAATAGCCGTCACCAAAAATACGCTCCTCGACCGGGACATCATTATTCATTAATTCTAAAAGTCGAGGCACATTATCGGGATGTTTTTGTGATGGTCTTCCT
>JAGLSB010000328.1 GCA_023135955.1 Bacteroidales bacterium
TAAATATATTTTATCAGGGGCCGTTTTCTAATTGGAAACGGCCTTTTGTTTTTAAGGAGAATTTGTGTGTTCAGAAATAATCAAAATATTATCACCTTTTTATCTTGTATTACTACTATTCCAATTACTTATTATCCCCAAATAAAGATGTACATTACTTTAATCGGGGGTTTAATACCATTTAGTATCTTTGTAATCAACCAAAAGAAATAACCATGCTTAACGATGCTGAAAAGAGAAGGTATAATCGTCATATAATGCTTCCTGAAGTTGGGGAAGAAGGTCAGATAAAGTTGAAAAATGCTAGAATTCTAGTTGTGGGAACAGGAGGCCTTGGGGCACCTGTTTTGCAATATCTTACGGCAGCCGGTGTTGGGGAAATTACGATTATGGATGACGATACCGTAAATGAGGACAATCTTCATAGGCAAATATTGTATGGAAGCCATGACCTGGGTAAACTCAAAACAATTATAGCCAAGCAAAGACTAGAAGTGTTAAACACATTTATTAGCCATAAAATCATTAATACAAGACTTCAAAAAAAGAACGCCCTGAAATTTATAACCGAGTACGATTTAGTCATTGATGCTTCGGACAACTTTTCAACTCGATTCCTGATAAATGATGCGTGTATTTTACTTAATAAGCCCTGGGTTTTTGGATCGGTTTTTAGATATGAAGGACAGATTTCCGTTTTTAATTATCAAAAAGGCCCAAATATTAGATGTATTTTCGATAACATTAAAGACAAAGTAAACGTGAGCGATCCTTCAAATACTGGGCTTTTTGGAATATTACCCGGTATAATCGGTTCCTTTCAAGCATCTGAGGCTATAAAAATCATTACCGGTATTGGAGTAGTGCTTTCTGGAAAAATGTTGCAATACAATATGCTTAACAATGATTTTAAGGTTGTCAAATTTAAGGCAAATCCCAATAAAAAGAAGATAACAGAGCTTGAGGAGAGCTATTAATGAACATGGTTAATTATAGAATATTGTTTTCATTTTAAACAGAAAAGCTTTATCCAGGAAATAATTTTACATACATCACCGTTTAATACACTTCCAAAGAAATGAGAAGCAAGGGGAACACAATTTAAATTGAAATATTCTTAGAGCAGATTATTAACTTTGTTCTCCCACAATAAAATAAATAGTAAACACTAAATAATTTATTATCATCATGAGACTCCTATTAATCAGTAATTCAACAAATGCCGGAGAGGCTTATCTTGAGTATCCAATGCCCTATATCGACAAGTTTTTAACCAATGAATCTATGACAGCTGCGTTTATTCCCTATGCTGGAGTAACTATTGGCTATGATGATTACACCGCCAGAGTTAGAGAGCGTTTTGAAAGTATCGGACATAAAGTTATATCCGTTCATGAAGTAGATAATCCTGCCGAATTAATAAAATCAGCAGATATAATTGTTGTTGGCGGAGGAAATACATGGCAATTATTGAAAATGACTCAGGAACAAGGATTGATCGACATTGTAAGGAAAGAGGCTCTGAACGGGAAACCCTATGTAGGCTGGAGCGCAGGATCAAACATGACTTGTCCTACAATAAAAACCACGAACGACATGCCGGTTGTTGAACCACAAACATTTGATGCCTTTAACCTGATTCCTTTTCAAATTAATCCGCACTATTTGGACGCTAATCCTGATGGACATGCAGGAGAAACACGTGAAGCCAGAATAGAGGAGTTTATTGAAGTAAATAGAGAAATTTTTGTTCTTGGGCTGAGAGAAGGAACAATGTTACTGGTAGAGGATGGAAAAATGGAATTAATTGGTGGGCGCCCGGCCAGGCTTTTCAAACATAATAACGAGCCAGTTGAATATAATCCAGGAAGCGATATGACATTCCTACTAGGAAGCTAAGGTATGATTTAACATTCCTTAAGTTAATAAAAATGAAATTCATCAGGACATTCAGAAAAATCTTTTTCAATTTAATTTGGATAGTTTTTACTGCAAGTGTTTTATTTGTTGCTTCTGGAATAATTCTGTCGAAAAAATATGAAGATAAAATAATTAGCATAGCCGTTGAACAGATAAATCAGCAGCTCGACACAAAAATTAATGTTAACGAAGTTGAAGTTTCGCTTTTTTCAAAATTCCCCTATATTTCTGTTGTATTTAAGGATGTTGTTATCTGGTCACCTGAAAATTTTAATTATGAAGCATTCAATGCAGACGAGAGCGAAAAACTTTTTGAGGCGGAGAAGATTTATCTTCAATTCAACCTTGTTCACCTACTTCTGAAAAAATATAATATAAAGCGCATTTTAGCAATCAATGGAGAGTTAAATTTATTTGTCGACAAAGAAGGAAGGACAAATTACAATATTTTTATAAAGGACAAAGAGGAAAGCACGGATAAAAAAACAAGATTAATCCAGCTGGAAGCAATGAGACTGAGCAACTTTAACCTTAGGTTCAATAATATGGCTAAAAGTATTGTTTCAGAAAGTCATATAAAAGATATCGTCCTGAAAGGAAAATTTTCAGAATCTGAGTTTTCTTTGGCAAGCAATAGCAATTTAATGTTAAAAAGCTTTTTGCATAAAAATATTTCTTATGCAGAGAATTACGATTTGTCAATTAAAACAATCTTCGATGTAAAAGATAAAATTGCAAATATTAGCAAAGGAATTATTTCAGTTAATACGATAAATTTAAAAACTTCCGGTACAATAGATTTTTCAAGTCAGCCGAATTTTAATGTTCAGGTTGAGGGCCGAAGTCTTGATATTAATTCCTTATTAAATTTTATAAAAGGAGATTTTAAAGAAAAATTCCATTTTATAGCAAAAGGCAGGGCCGATATAGCAACCCGCATTACTGGAATACTTTCTCCAACACACAGTCCTGGAATTAATGCGGTGTATTTATTGACTGTGAGTAAGCTCTCCCATAAAAAGATTATTTTAAACAACATTCAACTAAAAGGAAGGCTTGCAACTGCCCAGAATGGTAAAGGAATTCCCTCGCTTAGTATAGATAAGTTTAGAATAACCGACACAAATAATAAGCTCGAGGGAAACCTGTATATATCTGATTTTTCTCATCCGAAGTTGAAATTTGCCATTTCAGGTTATACCGAACTGCATTTCATTAATGATCAATTAAAGGGTGGTTCTTTAAAAGATCTTGATGGTGTTATCCAATCTGATATTAAGATGGAGGCCTCTCTGGAAAGCCTCAAAAACTTCAATATTCAAAGACTTATTAAAGAAAATATTTCAGGAAAATTAAAATTGATAAACGCAGGATTCCTGGCGAAAGAAAAATATAAAATTACTAATCTTGATGGAAATGTTGAATTTTGGAAAGACCGGTGGCAGACAGATTTAAGCTTGAATTTAAATGGCAGCAAATCTCACATTAAAGCTACAGCAGACTATTTTTTGAAATATCTTTTTGAAGACAATCAATCCTTATATCTACAAGCAGACATTCAATCAGAATTTTTAAGGATGGAAGAATATTTCTTAGATACAAGTGTTTCAATTAATGCCATCATAGGCATTTTTCTTCCAGAGAATATTTACGCCAAATTGAATATTGACCTTGGACAATTTGAAAGCAAACAATTATTAATCAAGGATCTTAAGACAATTGTTAATTATAAGCCAGGACAACTTGAGGTTCATGATTATAACTTGAATACTATGGAGGGTAATATAAAAGGATCAGGCGTAATTCAACAGGATCCGAGCGGAACATTTACTTTAGGAAGCAAAAACAAACTAAATAGTATAGCTATAAAGACGCTATTTGAAAGCTTTGGAAACTTTAACCAAAAACTTATTAAAGCAGAAAATATTAGCGGAGAATTATCAGGAGACGTGGAATTTTCAATTAATGCAGATAGTATGTTAAAATTCAGCAAGGAAAGTATTAGCTTGAATAGTCAAATTGTGATAAATTCCGGCGAATTAATAGATTTTGAGCCCGCTAAAAAACTTTCAGTATATATTGAATTAGAGGAGCTGGAGCATATACAATTCTCTACCTTGACAAATACTATTTTTATCAGAGAAGAATTAATTACTATTCCTGAAATGGATATAAAGTCTTCAGCGTTTAATATAAATATTTCAGGAACACACAGCTTCGACAATTATTTCGATTATAAAATGAAGGTTAATTTAAGTGAATTGCTTGCAGGAAAAGCAGCAAAATCAAAACTGGAGAATGAGGAACACTTTGTTGTTGAAGAAAATGGTCGGCGTACCAGCTTGTATTTATCTGTAAAGGGCACACCTGAGGACTATCAGATAAAATATGATAAAAAAGAAGCGGCATCAAATATAATAAGGAACCTTAAAGAGGAAAAAAATCTATTAAAAAATATACTAAACGAAGAGTTTGGGTGGTTTAAAAAGGATAGTATTTCAAGTAGTACCTTGATTGACGAAAACAAGAATGAGTTTATTCTTGATTGGGGAGAGTCCGTGGACAGTATAGACGAAAAGAAATATCGATGGTTTAGAAGGAACAAAAGACCCGTAAAAGAAAAGGAAAAATTTACAATAGAATGGGATGACGATGATGGATGATAATAAATATTTAAGCGTTTCTTTTCATTTTTTTTAATGAAAGCAACGAAAATTCATTTAACAATGTCATATTTATAGTTTGGAAGAAAAATCAATATTTTGAATATTTACGAGAAAAAACAACGCTGGAAGCTTTTATTATTAATAGGGGCCATAATTATTGGAGTGGGCTCACTTCTATATACCAACAGATGGGTTAAGGATCTTGCATTTCAGGAGAAGGAGACCATCGAATTATGGGCTGAGGCAACAAGGATATTAATAAGCTCAGGATCCTCCGGCACAGACCTTAGCTTCCCCCTGAAGGTTATACAGAAGAATACAACAATTCCTGTAATTCTTACTGATATAGAGGGGCAGGTAATAACATGGAGAAATTTAGACTCAATAAAAGCAGTAAATAATTCTGATTATCTTATTCATCAACTTGAGGTGATGAGGGAAGAAAATGACAGTTTGTTTATCGATCTTGGTAATGGTGATGGCAATGTGATTTTTTACGGAGATTCAATTTTGTTACGAAAACTATTATACTTTCCATATATTCAACTTGGTGTAATTGTGCTTTTCATTCTTGTTTCCTATTTTGCTTTCAGCTCATTCAGAAAAGCAGAGCAAAATAAAGTGTGGGTGGGACTTTCAAAAGAAACCGCACATCAATTGGGGACACCTACCTCCTCTCTTAATGGCTGGGTTGAGATTATGAGACAGGGTCTACAGGACGAAAAGACCATTGAGGAATTTGCAAAAGATGTTAAGAGGCTTGAAAAAATAACAGAAAGATTTTCGAAAATTGGATCCCGACCCATTCTTGAGCGACTCGACATTAACATGGTGTTGAAAAATTCTGTAGAGTATTTAACGACCCGATCCTCGGAAAAAATTAAGTATAAGTTAAATATTCCACAAGGCGAATTAATGATACCCTTAAACGAGGCATTGTTTGAATGGGTTGTTGAGAATGTTTGTAAAAATGCATTAGACGCGATAGATGGAAAGGGAGAGATTGTAATTAATCTTCACGATAATACACAGATTATTTATATCGACATACAAGACAAGGGAAAGGGGATTCCCAAAGCGAAATATAAAACTATTTTTAAACCGGGGTATACTACAAAAAAAACAGGGTGGGGCCTGGGACTTTCTCTTACTAAGAGAATAGTTGAATACTATCACGGAGGAAAAATATTTGTTCTGAATTCCGACGTAAACCTCGGAACGACAATTAGAATTGTTCTGAATAAATAGAATAATAAAGTATAATGTTGGTAAATTGTAACGTGCGACCACATTTTCTTATTAGGTCATGACAACAGCACCCAACCCATACAATCTTTAATTATTTCCTACATTTGCAGCATGAATTTCAAAAGAGAGGATATCGAGGTTCTTGCCCCTGTTGGTTCATTTGAATCCTTACAGGCCGCTATTCAGGGAGGTGCAAATGCTATTTATTTCGGGATAGAGCAGCTGAATATGCGAGCAAAATCATCCTATAATTTTACAAAGAAAGATTTACCGGAAATTATAGGAAGAGCTAAGGAAAACAATCTTAAAACCTATCTTACTGTCAATACCGTAATTTATGATCAGGAGTTAGGTATGGTTAAAGATATAGTCAAGCTTGCCAAAAAGGAAAATGTAGATGCAATTATTGCCTCCGATATTTCAGTGTTGAATTATGCTAATTCAGCGGGTATTCCCACCCACCTTTCAACTCAATTAAATATAAGTAATATTGAGGCTCTTGGATTTTATTCCAGGTTTGCTGATGTAGCAGTTCTGGCGCGGGAACTGTCACTAGACCAGGTTATGGATATCTCCAAAGGAATTGAAATTCAAAAAATAAAAGGGCCAGGAGGAAAGCCAATGCGCCTTGAAATGTTTGTCCACGGAGCCTTGTGTATGGCGATTAGCGGCAAATGCTATTTGAGCTTACATGAACATAATCATTCTGCAAATCGGGGAGATTGTCTACAGGTTTGTCGTCGGGCCTATGTTGTAACAGATAGAGATCGCGGAGATGAACTGGAAGTTGATAATGAATATATTATGTCTCCTAAGGATCTTTCTACGATACACTTTTTGAATAAAATTCTTGATGCCGGAGTTACAGTTCTAAAAATTGAAGGAAGAGCCCGGTCCCCCGAATATGTAAAAACCGTTACCCGTTGTTATAGCGAAGCTATAGACTCTATAATTGATGGAAGTTATGGTCCGAAAAAAATTGAGGAATGGAAAAAAAGTTTATCTCAAGTATTTAATCGTGGTTTTTGGGATGGTTATTACTTAGGACAAAAACTAGGTGAATGGAGTCACATTTACGGTTCACAGGCAACTCACAAGAAAGTTTACACTGGAAAAACGACAAACTACTTTGATAAAATTTGCGTAGCTGAAATTTTGGTTGAAGCGGGTGAGCTATCTGTTGGCGACAAAATAATTATTACAGGATCAACAACCGGTGTCGTTGAAACTACGGTGGAAGAATTGCAAATTGATCATAAATCCATTAATGGAGCAATAAAGGGTCAACGTTGCTCAATACCTGTGAAAACACTTGTTCGCAGATCTGACAAAGTATATAGAATGGTTGAGACAGAAAGAACCAAGAAGGTTTAATCGAGTTTCTTTATTTCAATTTCAACAAAATTGCGAAGTTCATTCAGATAATCCGGAGAAGCGTCTTTTGCATAAATCCGAATAACATCCAAAATATCTTTTGTATATATTGCCGCAATAGCTGCGTCAAAATTAGTTTTTTCTGCAGCGATATTATTTCGCAGGTTTTTAATAACAGCAACAAATTCCGGATAAGAAAGTTGTTTGGAAACCTCAAAGTAAAAAGTCGAATCATCATCCAAATCCTTAAGAATATCATTTTCAAGAACCTCAATATTGAATACTTTTTTCAATGTTATTACACCTTCCGCACGAATAGTTTTCTTTTTTAGAAATTGTATTCCCTCGGAAAAAAAGCATTTCTGTAAATCTCCAACCAGATCGTAATTATCAAGATCTCTTATTCTAATACAAGGAATAATGTCATTATTCAAACAAATATCACCTGGAACAGCATCGAACGGATGCTTAAAATATTTTTTAATTTTCTGATTCAGCCTCAGGATTTTCTCTGTAGAATGTTTCTTTTTTGTCATAAGAAATACGGAAATAGGCTTAGTGCCAGAAGGAAGATTCTTGCCATGATATCCAGGATACGGCTCTTCGTTTTCCAGAACAAAAGTATTCGGCATTATGTGGGTTTCAAGCGTAAAAAGGTTTTCTGCTTTTGCAACGCCGCCCATTGTCTGAATCAATGTTTTTGGTTTCATGTGTTATAGTTTATTCTTGGTTACAAAATACAATACGTTCTTTTTTTCCTGCGATGCTTGTAAGATACGCATATATTTCAGGACATTTTCTCAAATATAAGACGAAAGATCTTATCTTGCAATTATTTGGTTTCAATATGATTTGGTATTTATATAACCTGTAGATTGCCGAGTTGTTTCATTTTAACTATAAAATGGATTAATAATTGTTGCCAGATTCTTGAATTAGTTTCAGAATCTTTGCAGCATTTTTTTTTGAATCGTGCGTTTCACACATTACCTCATGCTTTTGTACACCCGACCTTTTTTCAAGTCCAAAGCTATAAGCTTTGTCATAATAAAGCAGGCTTAGATCTGCCGCAATATCATAATTTTTATCTCTAATAGCCTCAATTGCCACCTTTGTGTTTTGACCACCAATTTTTTTACTGATTCTTTCGATACGCTCAATTAGTAATTGATCAGAGAATTTACCATAATCAATCACAAGCCTTTCGATTCTTTTTTCCTTTGGAATATTAATTACATAGACAGGAGATTTTCTCATCAGTGAAAAGAGCTCGTCGGGAATATATACTCTGCCAATATTTTTGCTTTCGTCCTCCAGCCAAATTGACTTTTTTTTGTCGAGTTTAATAAACTCTTCAAATAAAAGATTTTCAAAAAATTCTGTTGTTGGTTGGACGTCCTCACCTAAAGATCCAAATGCTGACCCTTTGTGATGTGCAATTCCCTCCAGATCAACAACCTGAACGCCATGTTCTTTTAATTGTAAGAGGATTTCGGTTTTTCCCGATCCGGTCATGCCCCCAAGAATTTTTATGTTCAATCCTGAAGAAAAATACTCTTTGATCTTTTTCCTGTAATTTTTATATCCCCCGGAAAGCAAAGTGCATTTAATTCCATTCTGTTCGAAAAGCCATGCCACTGAAGCGCTTCTCATACCTCCACGCCAGCAGTAAATAAGTAGCTGAGAATTTTTGGCTGCCCTAATTCCTTCCTCAATTAGTTGACTTGTTTTACCAGCAATAATTTCAAAACCGGTACGTATTGCTTCTTCGCGACTCTTTTTTTTGTACAAAGTTCCGACAAGCCTCCTTTCTTCATTTTCGAGCAGAGGTATATTAATAGAAAAAGGGTAATGGGCCTGGTTAAATTCTGCTGGTGACCTAACATCAATAACCGGAATAGAACTGGATCGCTCTAAAAAAACTTCTATAGAAACTGTTTCTGCCATTTTAATAGTAGTGACACTAAATTAATAAAAAACAATGAAAATGTTTATGTTTGCTTGATTCTGTGCTGATCTGTATTATTTTTATGTTTCAAAAAGAGAAAAATATAATGGATAGTGTTTATGATTATATAGTGATTGGTTCGGGTTTCGGTGGTAGCGTTTCCACACTTAGACTATCCGAGAAAGGCTATAATGTTTTAACAATAGAACAGGGAAAAATACAGTAAAATCACTTAAAAACCTTATAGATGAAAAGAAATCTTAAAATACTTTTATTTAATATATTACTTATATTTATTTTAAGTAATTGTAAAAGTGAAGTCGTTTTGACGGAGCCTGTGATTTTGATTTCTGAATTAGAAGATTTTCGGCCAGATGGAAATTTTGATGAATGGAAAGAAAGAAAGAAAATCCCGCTTTTTTGTAATCAGACAGGTGAAATACCCGAAAAGCAGGATTTGAATGCATTTTTTAAACTGGCACATAATAGGGAAGGTCTTGG
>JAGLSB010000329.1 GCA_023135955.1 Bacteroidales bacterium
TAGTTTTTTAGCAACAGCTCAAAACCACCGGATTTATGGTATTATTAAAGATGCAATATCAGGAGAAGTATTAATTGGTGCAAACATTTATGATACGCTTTCTTTAAGAGGTACTGTTTCGAGCAAGGATGGCTTTTATTCGTTGGAGTTAAAATCCCCGACATCTTTTATAATTTATACTTATGTTGGTTATAAAAACCGAGCCCTTAAACTGAACCGTATTAATGATACTTTGATAAATATTTTTCTGACTCCAGGCAAAGAATTAGATGAAGTAAGTATTAGCCCCAAAAAGGAAAACATCAGCGTTTATTCCATAAGTAAAGAACAATTAGTGAATACGGCTGTTTTGGGTGGTGAACCAGATTTAATGAAATACCTGCAACTTTTACCCGGTATTCAGCCTGGAAATGAAGGAACCGGCAATATTCATGTCAGGGGAGGGGGACCAGGAGAAAATCTTGTATTGTTGGACAGAGTGCCACTTTATTATATTAATCATCTTGGAGGGTTTGTATCCATTTTTAATCCTTATATTATTCATAATGCCAGTATTTATACTGGGAATTTTCCTGCAGAATACGGAGGGCGTATTTCTTCAGCCCTGGATGTAACTATGAAGGATGGCAATGTGGAAAAGATCAAGGGTGAGGCCAGCATTGGACTCATTTCTTCAAAAATTGCCATGGACGGTCCACTGAAAAATGAAAAATTAAGCTTTGTATTATCAGCCCGCCGCACCTATCTGGATGCATTTCTAGTTCCATTTTTTAAACTGGTCTCACCGAAGGCTTCCCTGGGATACAATTTTTATGATCTTAACGGGAAGATCAATTACAGGATGAATGAAAAAAACACTTTTCAGGTATCGGCTTATTTTGGGGATGATAGATTAAGCTATAAGCATAAGGATGATAGTGAACTTTATAGTATGAAAAACATCTGGGGAAATTCGTTCATTAGTTTTCAGCATAAATCCATATTAAACAGCGCCATTCAGGTAACAAACCAGCTTATCTTTTCGAGGTACAGGTTAAAGACAACACATCTTTTAGAATTAGATGAAACAAATGATAGAGAAAAGATAGAAGATCATAAGTTTTTCTTTTCAGGTATTAGGGATGCGGGTATCAGGTCGGACTGGCTAATCAATATGTCTTCTTCCTGGGATGTTAAGACAGGCTTACACCTATTTTACCACAAGTTTGCTCCAGCAGTAGAAGGGGATATTATTCATAATAAAGGCAGTTTTTTTAACATAAGAGACCTTGAAAGCAATTACTACCTGGATAACCTATTTTATGTTACTGATAAACTTGACATTCGGGGAGGGATGAGAGTAACTGCATATAAAAAAACTGAAAAAACCTGGTTTTTGACCGAACCAAGGTTCTCTACAACGTATCGCATAAAGGAAAATATTTCATTTATCAGTGCATGGTCCAGGATGTATCAATTTGTACATCAGTTAAAATCTACCGGCAATACTCTTAATCCCGAAATCTGGTTACCAGTAATGGAAAACCTCCCTC
>JAGLSB010000033.1 GCA_023135955.1 Bacteroidales bacterium
ATATCTGGTGTTTGAACTGTTCTTATCCAGACAGCATCAGTTGTATCTCGTATCTCTTGCTCGTCGGTATGTACATAGTTCGGTATTTCTCCTTCGGGATAAAGATCCATTACAATATTTTGAGAATATAATATACTGCTTGATAATATCGGTATTGATAAGAACAGAATAATTAGATATTTCTTCATTCTTTTAGGATCTATTTTATTTCCAGCTTATATGCAACAACTCGATTATCAAAAAAAGTGGGGACATAAATCACTTTTTCCTTCATGTTAAATGCAAAATCGGCAGTATTTTTATTTTGTTCTTTCGTATTTAAAAGAGAAATTTTATTATAATCAGGATCAATTAAAAATATTTCGCCACTCCAATCAGAAATTAGATAATAACCTTCAATTCCAGTAAACCTGACCCCATCACCTCGTCCAATTTCTGAAGTAAGAACTTTCATCTCAGCAGTCGAAGGATCGATAGATCTTAGCACTTGTCCCTCAGATGTAGTAAGCAAAATTCTATCTTTTTCAATAAATAAACCATTAGGTCTTTTCAGTCCTTCGGTAATCCAATCGCTTATTTCCCCATTTTTGTATTTATGAATCTTCCCTGTATTGGAATCAGTAATATATATAACTCCTTCTGAATCAATATCAAGGTCGTTTAGGAAACTTGAGCCTTCAACAGGAAATTTTTGAATGATTTCCCCTTCTTCAATGTCGATTATTACAAGTTCATCAATATCAGTAACATATAAAAGACCTTTATCAATCCCAAGCCCTTTCGGTGCGCTTATTTCTGTAATCCATTTGAGACTTAAGATTTCACCATCCGGAGAAAGTTTTGATATAAAGCCGTTTCCGTCTTTGTCTGCTGGTCCGGAGTTAATGTTTGAAACATATATTACATTTCTTTCTTTGTCAAAGATCACCGATTCGCAAGTAGTCATTAATGTATCTGTTGCCCATATTTCTGTTAGGCTAAATATTGGTTTTTCAGGTATTGTTGCTTGGTGCTCTTGTTCTTGACTAGCATTTTTGCATCCTGCTACACAAAAAAGCACCAGGAATAATAGAATAGATAAATTTTTCATTTGAAATGTTTTCAGGTTTATATTGAAGCATGAAATAGGTGCTACTATATAACAGTATCATGTTATATAGTAGATAATAACCTCATATTTTTAATAAACTTAATACCACCCAAAATCTATAAAAGAATCACACATTTCGATTACTTCACATAATCTGCGTCCAGTAGGAATTTAAGGCTCATTTCTATACTTTCAAGGGGAAGATAATAGTATTCTTCCTGCTCAACAATGAAATATTTTACACCTGCTTTTTCAGTTCCTGTCCATATTTTCTCAAAATCAATATTTCCACTTGCACCAACTTCTTTCTCATCTTTGACGTGCCAGAGCCAAAAACGACCTGGGAAATTCTCGAAATACACATTTGGATCTACGCCACCTTCAATAGCCCAGTATAAATCGATTTGGAACATAACCTTTTCTGGATCTGTATTATTCAGCATAAAATCGTAAATGACTTCTCCTTCCAATTCGGAAAATTCCTTGGCATGATTATGATAACCAAACCGAATTCCGGCCTCATTACATTTTTCACCAACAGCATCAAAATACTCACAATAATCTTTCAAACCTTCAAGACTAGCATAAGCCTTTTTCCCCATCGATGGTTTAACGATATATTCAACTCCTGCTTCTTTGTGAGCAGCTATACATTGATCCCACCATTCCATTGTTTTATCCCAGTTTGTAGAATCAGGAATATTCTGTCCAGTATGTGATCCCAGGAAGACCATACCACTTTCTTCAACGACTTGTTTGAAGTCGAGAGGTTCCATTCCATAAAATTTTCCGTCTTTATATCCAGCTGCTTCAACAAAGCCATAGCCCATTTCTCCCACAAGTTTAACGGTTTCTGCCGGGCGTTCCTTCATCTCACCTCGCAGAGAGTATAATTGTAGCCCAATAAATTTTTCAGGATTTGCCTGATCGCATGATGTTAGAGCAATAATACTAAATATTATGAGCGCAATGCTCAGGATTGATTTTTTCATAATGTTAGGGTAAAAAGGTTAGTAAATTAATTTAATAGTCCGTTAAACTTTTGTAATCTATTGGCATATGGAGTGTTACGATTATTGATTGTGTTTTTATAAAAGCCTTATTATCAGTAATTTAATTCATTATTCTCTCATTCATTATTCACCATTTAACGAAGTGTTGTTAATTATGGGCAATTTAATAAAAATCAGTCAATATAGCCTTGATGTAATGAGAATGTTTAAGTATCAGTTTCATTAAACCACATGATTATAATTGTTATCATGAAGTAAATGTATATGTTGCTACAGGTTTATGATTAAATGCAAAAGGAATTATGACCTATTCATTCCATTGAATATTTATATATTTATTACTTTTTTCATACTTTAGCTTTTCAAGTAAAAGTAATAACATGAATTCAGACAAGCCTGCAAAGCATATCGGTATTCTTACATCGGGCGGTGATTGTCCGGGATTAAATGCTGCGATTAGGGGAATAGGTAAAACTGCAACAAGTGAAGGGATGCAGGTAATAGGTTTTCTCGATGGTTTCAGAGGTTTAATGGAGAACCGATCGGTTCGACTTGACAATAGCAAACTTTCCGGGATTTTAACAATAGGAGGGACGATTCTTGGAACAAGCAGAGATAAACCTCATAGGATGCTTATGGGAGGTAAAGTGGTTGATATGACAGATGTAATTGTTGAGAATTATCACAAAAATCATTTAGATGCCCTTGTTTGTCTTGGTGGAGGAGGTACTCAGAAGAATGCTTTCAGACTTTCGAAAGCAGGACTAAACATAATTACTTTGCCTAAGACTATTGACAATGATGTTGCAGGTACCGATATTACTTTTGGTTTTGATACTGCTCTTGGCGTGGCAGTAGATGCTATTGATCGATTACATAGTACTGCGCATAGTCATCATAGAATAATTATTGTTGAAATTATGGGTCATCGTGCCGGGTGGTTAGCTTTAGGTGCAGGAGTTTCAGGTGGTGCTGATGTAATTTTAATCCCTGAAATTCCATATAATAATGAGAAACTTGCTCAGAGTATCCTGCAAAGAGTTTCTAAAGGAAAAAGATTTAGTATTGTAGCTGTTGCTGAGGGTGCATTATCTGAAGAGGCTTATAAAAAGATTGGAAAGGCAAAAGATGATCTGAGAAATGCCGAAAATGATGAGAAATTAGCCGCTAAAATGAAGCTTAAAGAGATGGAGGCTAAATGCACTGGAAAAATTATGCAGATTGCTGATGATTTGCAGAGAATTACTGGTTTGGAGTCAAGAGTTACAATTCTGGGTCATTTACAAAGAGGGGGTACCCCTTCGGCCGCTGACCGATTATTGGCAACCAGACTTGGAACGGCTTGTATACAATATATAAAGGATGAAAAATTTGGGATTATGGTCGCTGCTTATGGTGATTCTACAAAAGCTGTTCCTCTTAAAGATGTAGTAGGAAAAGTTAAAATGGTTCCAACCGATCATCCCTGGATAATTAGTGCGAGAAACGTAGGAACTAGTTTCGGAGATTAATTGGACTGGTTAACAGATAATTATATAATATTTTATTAATCATCCTAATCGGAATCCCTATCCATTTTACTACCTGCCCAAAAATGATGATAAAATATAATCATCACTCAAATTCTTTAGAAACCCCGCAAATCATTTTGAAGTCCTTGTCAGTTGAAGTATTTCTATACTGATGTTTTTCATTCGGCATAACAAGTGCAAAATCACCAGCTTTTAATTTCTGTAGTACTCCTTTTTCATTAACTAGCGCTCCTTCCCCTTCAATAATGTAGTTCATATGTTCGTAGGGATGTCGATGATAAGGTGTAAAACCTCCAGGTTCAACAGTAAAAACACGGTATGAATATACCGGGGCACCATCGGCTGAGGAAATTGGCATTTGTTTCCATGCTTTTTCAGCACCTTCCATATTTACTTTTAACTTTTCAGTTTTTTCAAGAGAAATAATTTTCATAGCGTTGCGATTTTAACATTAATTTAAGTTTTATGTATAAAAATAAAAAATCCTGTGAAGTAATTCACTGGATTAATCTTTTTTATGGTTCGCTTTTTCCTTTTTTCCGAACTAATTTCAATGCTAAAATCTAAACCGGCTTATAATCAGTATAATAAGGTCTTATTATGTTGCATTTCGGGTGTTTTTTCGGAAAACAGGAGTTCACATGATTAATCCTCTTTAGGATTAACTTTTTCTTTTAAATATTTTAATCCTGTTAATCAGATCTGAGTAAATCTGAGAGCCTAAATTTATCAAGAATGACAACTTTTTTTCCATTCGCAATTATACTTCTATCATTATGTAACTCCCTGAAAACCCTGCCAACAGAAGGCCTTGTAACGCCAAACATTTCAGCTATTTCATTTTGTGTATGGGGTAGTATTAATTTCTGGGATCCTGACTTTTTCACCATCTCCAGAAGATAAAAAGCTATTTTCCCCTTTATGGTATTCAATCCGAGTAACCGAATCTTTTTTCTTAAAAATTGGGCTCTGTCTGAAATTATGTCAAGAAAATTTTTCAAAAAGATTTTGTTTTTTGTAAAAAGCATCAATAATTCTTCTTTTTGAATAAAAAGCAAATGCGTTTTCTCCTGAGCAGTGATAGTAACAGGGAGTCTGGCTGATTCCCCAAAAATAAAGGCAGAAGCAATTGTATTACCTGCTAGAATTTTCTCTATTCTTAGAATATTACCTTCGAAATCCATCATATCCCCAACAACAGATCCTTCTAATATGATAATCAAATTGTCAAGCGAATCTCCTTCTATCGCCAATATATCATTCTTATGTAATGTCTTAACCTGATGATGAATATCCCGAATTAAATTCCCTACTTCATTATTTGATAATCCCCTGAATAAGGGATTACGAATAAGCACCTCGGAGTAATTTATAAAACAGTAACTACAATTTTGGTTGCAAGGCTCAATTTTTGTATTTTCTGTAAGATTATTTAATGATTGTAACATATGTTACATAATTTCTGTAAACCTAGTTATATTTTTGTGATATAAAAAAGAAAATATGGAAAGAGAGATAGTTAAAATTGATGAAGACTTATGTGATGGTTGCGGAGAATGTATTCCGAATTGTCATGAAGGAGCTTTACAGATCATTGATGGGAAGGCCAGGCTGATTAGTGATTTAATGTGCGACGGATTAGGAGCTTGTCTGGGGCATTGTCCACAAGATGCAATTAGTATTGAAAAACGGGAAGCCGAGGCTTATGATGAAGTAAAAGTTATAAAATTAATGCTTGAAAAAGGTGAAAATACAGTTGTTGCTCACCTTGAGCACTTACTTGATCATAATGAAACAGAATTCTATAATAAAGCTCTTGAATATATGAGGGACAATGAAAATAGCCTGCCTTTTTCATTAAAGAAAGTTACTGCACGGGTTGAAAAACCGGGTCAGGAATCAGAATCTCCACAACAACATTTTCATTTAATGCCAGAGCAGGGTGTTGGGTGTCCGGGATCCCGAACCATGAGTTTTAAGCCGGCAACGGAATCTGCAAATACTTCCCCGGCAATAGATACTCCTTCAGAGTTAGGACAATGGCCTGTTCAAATGCACCTTATTAATCCACAAGCTTCATATTTTCAGGGCGCCGATGTGGTTCTTGCGGCTGACTGTGTAGCTTTTGCCATGGGTAACTTTCATCAGAAATATCTGAAAGGAAAAAGTCTAGCAATAGCCTGTCCTAAACTCGACTCAGGAATGGACTCCTATATTGAAAAAATAAGGAGCATGATTGATGATGCAAAGATTAATACACTGCATTTAATGATTATGCAGGTTCCTTGTTGCGGGGGCCTATCCAGAATGGTGGAAATTGCACAGCAACGAACAACCCGCAAAGTCCCGGTTAAACAGACAATTGTGGGGATAAAGGGAGAAATTATTAGCGAAGATTGGGTGTAGGGGAGGTGGTGTCTGGTGTGTTAATGTGCTGGTGTGCTAATGTGTTGGTGTGCTAATGTGTTGGTGTGCTAATGTGCTGGTTTACCAGTAACCAGTATCCAGCAACCAGTATCC
>JAGLSB010000330.1 GCA_023135955.1 Bacteroidales bacterium
ATTTATAATGAGGGGAGTCTGGATTTGGTCATAGATTCAATAGTCCTCGACGGTAACAATGATTATAAAATATCAAGTATTATTAATTTAACAGTTAAGCCTCTAAAGTTAATTGAGCTGGAAGTGAATTTGAAACCAACTACTGAAGGTGAAAAAGATGCCACAATAACCATTTACTCCGATGATCCTGTAAATGCTACAATTGAAGTTCCTTTGATAGGTAAATGTATCGACCCAAGGCCTATCATCAGCTCTTCTCATGAAAATATTGACTTTGGCATGGTAGTCGTTGGAGAAACTGAAATCAAGAATTTGATCATTACTAATACGGGTTCACTAGATCTGACAATCGATTCAGTAATATTTAGTGGGAACAATTCCGTATTTTTCTACGATGATATTGCCAGTGACTCTACCTTAAAACCTGATGGTTCTTTAACAATGGAACTGCATTTCTCACCGGTTGAGACAGGAGAAATTGAAGCTGAGTTAATATTTCTTTCCAATGATTCTAATACGGATTCATTGGCTGTGAACCTCACTGGTATTGGGATGCCGAGTAAAGTTGAATCAGATACAGTTTTATACTGCACCGATGACACATACACCTATTCGGGAGAACCAGATACACCCGTTGGTTCAAAAGATTTTATGTATGTTAAGTTCGCTGGTTCCACATCGACTTACCACCGTATAGCTTTTATTAAATTCGATTTGAATAGTTTAACTGATCTGCCCATGTCTGCAATACTTGAAATCTCAACAAATGAGACGGCAGGGGCACCTCTGACAGATTCAACAAAATCAGGAGTTTTCCAGATCTCAGACGATACCTGGATGGAATCCACATTAACATGGAATACTCAGCCTATGATGGGCACCGTGATTGATAGTTTTTATATTTCAGCAACCGGAGATCAAGAGGTTTATAATTATGATAGGCTTGACATCACGAAAGAAGTGTATAGTGAATTTCTGGGAGATAAAATAATTAGTTTAGCTTTAGATGGACTTGAATTAAGCCCAATTGGAACCCCACGAGTTGCTTCAAGCGAATACGCAGATTATACTCTTCATCCTAAGATCATCTTTTCTTATACTGAGGATCTTTCCTACCTTACTAATCCTGCACGTGAAGCTGAAACTGGAATATTTGAAAGACAATATGTTTTGCCGAGTAATATTAAATTATATCCTAATCCGGCCAGAGTTAATGATTATATTAATGTTGAGTTATCACCCGATCTAGATAAAAACTTTATGGTTCATGTATACAATTCAACAGGTCGTTTGATTTCTCAAATGCGATTCGATAACCTGAATGGTGAGACAGTGCAACTTGATACTAACCAATGGGTACCCGGAATGTATGTTATAAATGTACAAACTGAAAATGTTATTTTCAGTAACAAAATTCTTATTACAAGGTAGGATGATAAAAAATAAAGCAGAGGGAAATTTCCCTCTGCTTTATTTTAACTACATTTTATTTTTCCTTTTATTCCATTGTCAGATGATTCTTGCACAATAAATGCCTGATAATCACCTTAATAATTGAACTAATTTATAAGAAATGAGTATTAATTTTAGTATATTATCTGCTAAAAAAATTCCATGGTTAATTATTGGTAGTCATTAATAAATAGACAAAAAAGGATG
>JAGLSB010000331.1 GCA_023135955.1 Bacteroidales bacterium
AGATGAACAAGCAAAAATCCAGATCAAAAGTAGATGCCGAAAAGGATACCTCCGACTGGATAATTGTAAAGGAAGGCGGCCAGACTGAATTTACGGGTTACGAAAATCTTGAAGAGAAGATTCATATTCTAAGATACAGAAGGATTAGTGTCAAGGATAAGATATTCTATCAGCTTATTTTTGACAAAACCCCTTTTTATGCTGAAAGTGGAGGGCAAATTGGAGATTCAGGATTTATTGATGACGGAACCAGAAAAATAAGCATACTTGATACCCTAAAAGAAAATGACTTAACAATTCACCAAAGCAAGGAAATTCCTGAACATCCAGGAGCAGAATTCATTGCTGTTGTAAACAAAGTCAAGCGATTGAATACTATTAACAATCATTCCGCTACACATCTCATGCACAATGCATTAAGGAGAACCTTAGGCGAGCATGTAGAACAAAAAGGTTCTCTCGTAAATCCTGAATATTTACGTTTTGATTTTTCCCATTTTCAGAAAATGACTCGGGAAGAAATTCGTAAGGTTGAATTGATGGTGAACGAAGATATCAGAAAAAACCTTAAGCGTGAAGAATGGAGAGATGTTAGCATGGACGAAGCTCTGAAAAAAGGTGCAGTTGCATTATTTGGCGAAAAATATGGAGACAAGGTAAGACTAATCAAATTTGGTGAATCACTGGAACTTTGTGGTGGTACACATGTTGAAGCTACAGGAAACATAGGATTTTTCAAGATAATTAAAGAAAGTGCTATTGCTGCGGGTATAAGAAGAATTGAGGCCATAACTGGTGAAAAAGCCCTGGAGTATCTTTTCGAACTAACTGATCAGGCCGAAGCCATAAGTGAAATATTTCCTGGCAGTAAGAACCTAACGGAGAGTATTCATAACCTAAATTCAGAATTCCAAAACCTGAATAAAGAATTTGAAGCCATCAAGAATCAGAAAAAAGCTTCAATTGTTAAAGATATCAGGAATAACATTATTGATATTAATGGGATTAATTTTATCGCAGAAATTGTTCCAGCAAACAATTCCAATGATCTTAGAGATATTTCATTCCAAATTAAGAAAGATGTAGAAAATTTAATTCTTATTCTTGGCGCTGAAATAAGTTCAAAAGCAAACCTTTCTTTAATGATATCAGAAAATCTGGTATCTGAGAAAGCATTGGATGCATCAAAGCTGATACGGGAAATAGCTAAGGAAATCCAGGGCGGTGGTGGCGGACAGCCTTTTTTTGCTACAGCAGGAGGAAAAAAACCTTCAGGTCTTAAGGCAGCCCTGGAAAAAGCAAAGGAAATCATTTCGAATTCATAATTAGTACACCTTATGTCTTCTGGCACGACTTTAATTAAGTCTGCCCGATTAAGATTTTCGTCAACAATAGTTGATGTATTCCCCTTCAAAACTATCGTTTAAGTCAATATTTTCATATTGATACTCTTCATTATAGAGTACTCTACACCATAAAATAATTATGCAGCCTGAAAATAATTGAAGGATATGATGTAAATCCGTATTCTCTAAGGCTTTATAATTTAAATCACTTAAATTCTTAGTCGAATTTCACGATTCGGTAAATATAGCCCAAACCCCTGTCTATAAATCACTTAATCTTATATTATTAAAATATTGATTTGTAATCAGTAAAAATATTCGAAAAACAAACTCCTTTTAGTTATATTTGATAACTAACTAAACTCTGAAAATAATACTATGGAAGTAAAAAGAACCTTCGACTTGCTCGAAAGATTTCAGGAAATTTATCCTGATAAAGACGATGTCCTGGCAGGAAAACAAAATGGTAAATGGGTAAAATATTCTACTACAGACTATGTTAATCATGCGAACTGGATAAGTTATGGATTTATGTCCCTTGGACTAAAAAAGGGAGATATGGTTGCGACCATTGCAAACAACCGCCCCGAATGGAATATGGTGGATATGGGTTTAAGTCAGGCTGGGCTGGTTCATGTTCCGGTTTATCCTACTATTTCTGCAGAAGACTATGAATTCATTATGAATAATTGCAAACCGAAATATGTATTTGTTTCGGATAAAGCATTATTTGAAATGTTATTACCAATAGCAAAAAAAGCAACTTCAATTAAAGGAATTTTTACTTTTGATGAAGTTGAAGGTGCTAAAAACTGGAAAGAAGTTATTAAAGAAGGGAAAGCAAAAGAAGATGAACTAAAAGATAAGTTAGAGGATGTGAAAAAATCTATTCTCCCTAATGATTTGCTAACAATTATCTACACATCAGGGACTACAGGCTTCCCAAAAGGAGTAATGCTAAGCCACGAAAATCTGGTTTCCAATTTTAAAGTTACAGCTGAAGTTCATAAATTAGGATATGGAGATACTGCTTTATCCTTCCTGCCTTTAAGTCATGTATATGAAAGAATGGTATGCTATCATTATCAATTTAAAGGCATAGGAATTTATTATGCTGAAAGTATGGCTACGATAGTACAGGATATCAAAGACATTAAACCAGATATTTTTAGTTCAGTACCACGGTTACTGGAAAGGATTTACGACAAGATCATTGGAAAAGGAAAAGATTTAAAAGGAATAAAAAAGAGTCTCTTTTTCTGGGCAGTTGAACTTGGATTTAAATATAAGGATACCGGAAATAGTGCCTGGTATAAGTTCAAATTAAAGATTGCCGATAAACTAATATTTACCAAGTGGAGAGATGCCCTTGGAGGTAATGTAAAAATTATTGTATCAGGTAGCGCCTCATTACAGCCAAGATTAGCTACCATTTTTTGGGCTGCAGGAATAAACGTGCTTGAAGGATATGGATTATCTGAAACTTCACCGGTTATCACAGTTAATAATCTGGTCCGCAATCAGGTAAGGTTCGGCTCTGTAGGTCCGGTTATGGATGATGTAACAGTCAAGATTGCTGAAGATGGTGAGATTCTTTGCAAAGGCCCGAATGTAATGCTTGGATACTTTGACGCTCCTAATCTTACTGCTGAGGTAATTGATAAAGATGGATGGTTTCATACAGGTGACATTGGCGAATTTGTTGATGACATCTACCTTAAAATCACTGATAGGAAAAAAGAAATGTTCAAACTTTCAAGTGGAAAATATATTGCTCCGCAGGTACTTGAAAACAGACTAAAAGAATCTTTCTTCGTTGCTAATGTAATGGTTATCGGACTAAATGAGAAATTTGCTTCGGCCCTAATTTCTCCCAATTTTGAATTCCTTCATGACTGGGCCTCAAGACACGAAATAAAATACACCGATAATAAAGACCTTGTCAATCTTCCAGAGGTAATAAAAAGAGTTCAACAAGAAGTTAATGAAATAAACAAAACTCTTGGTCAAACAGAACAAGTAAAACGAGTACGCCTTGTTCCCGACGAATGGTTGCCTGCCACTGGAGAGATGTCTCAAACTCTAAAGTTAAAACGGAAGGTCATATCAGAAAAATATAGTGAACTTATAAAAGAAATCTTTTCTGCAGATAATTAAGAAGTTAAAGAAATAATTTCTTATAAAAAAAGGTGCAAGTGTTAATCATTTGCACCTTTTTCTTTTGTAAAAGAATATAAAAAATAGACTGTAGTCCATCCTCCATCCTCATTTCTTAACAATCATCCAAAGCCCCAAATAAGTAATCAGTCCATTCACCAACAACAATTCAAAGCCAAAATTATAGCCCCAAAGGAGTTCTGTTGAATATCTATTGATGAAAAAAGTCAGAATCGGAGATAAGACTGTAATGAATGGAACGTAATTATCTTTTACTTTTGCTGAATGAAACAATCCAAAGGTATACATCCCAAGTAAGGGTCCGTAAGTATAACCGGCAACTCTGAATATTGCAGATATTACGTTTTCGTCATTAATTGTCCGGAACAATAAAATGACCAATAGCAAAATAAATGAAATGAATATATGAACTTGAAATCTTGTCTTTTTTAGTTTCACTTCTTCCATCTTTTTCCCGTCAAGTATATCGATTGTAAAAGAGGTCGTTAACGATGTTAATGCGGAGTCGGCACTGGAATATGCCGCAGCAACCAATCCAATGATAAACAAAATTGCAACTGCATAACCTAGTGTTCCTCCCGTAGCTATAACCGGGAAAAGCATATCAGTGCTTTCTGGAATATCTATCTGTATGCGTGTTGAATAGATAAAGAGTAAGGCTCCAAGTGAAAGAAAAATTAAATTGACAGGAACCAGAGCAATACTCATCCAATACATATTTTTCCTGGCATCTTTTATGTTTCTGCAACTAAGATTTTTCTGCATCATATCCTGATCGAGCCCCGTCATGACAATAGCTATAAAAACTCCTCCTAAAAATTGTTTCACAAAATGGTACTGACTTTTCCAATCGTCGAAAAACCATATCCTTGAATATTCACTTTCACGAATTGTTCCTATCATCGATTTAAAATCCAAATCGAGTTGTCTGGAAATGAGTACTACTGAAACAATTACTGCTAATAACATACTGAAAGTCTGTAAAGTATCGGTCCAGATAATCGTTTTGATTCCACCCCTGAAAGTATAAAGCCAAATAAGTGCTATTGTTACCAACACTGTAACAAAAAAAGGAATTTCCCAAGCATCAAAAACAATAAGCTGAAGGACAGAGGCAACCAGAAATAATCGGAAAGAAGCGCCAATTATCCTTGAAATAAGAAAAAAAGATGCCCCGGTTTTATAAGAGACTTTTCCAAATCTACTTTCAAGATAGGTGTAAATGGAAGTGAGATTTAACTTGTAATACATGGGCATTAGCACATTCGCAATCACAAAATACCCAACAAGATATCCCAATACCATTTGCATATATGAAAACTGCGAATTCCCTACCCATCCTGGGACAGATATGAATGTTACACCTGAAAGTGAAGCCCCGATCATTCCGAATGCTACAACATACCATGGTGATTTACGATTCCCAAGAAAAAAAGCGCTGTTATCGGCCTTTTTAGAAGTAAGCCATGAAATAACAACAAGTAGTATAAAGTATCCTAGAATTACGCTTAAGAGTAGTCCGGCTGACATTTAATAAATGTTTGAATGATATACGATTCGAAAATTTCCTCGGATAATCTCTCTAAAAGATTCGTCATTAATCTCTGGTATCTTTTTTCCAGCTTTCGGGTGATTTTCCAGAATATCGGTTGAATAGAACAATTTTGAAACTGTTAATTCAGCATATCTTACAGAATCCTTGGCTATAAAATCGCCAATATCAGATAAATCCTGAATAGCAGATTCTGTCCAAATTACTTTAACCATTTATTAAGCTTTTCTTTAGCCTCATCTTGTGTATAAACGCGACCAGTAGCCGAATCTTCAAGTCCGTTTTGAATTTTTTCAATAAAAACTAAGTGATCAATAAGCTGGTCAATAGTAAGTCTTTCTGGCAAATTGTCGAGTGAATTTATTATTCGAGTCTTTGTGATCATAATCCTTATAACAAATATTAATCAAATATAGTAAAATCAAATTAATGACTATCTAAATATTAAAACGGCATTTCCCTTACTCTCGGCTTCCTCCCATAAAAAAAATCGTCCAAATATACCGCCATATACCTGAATACTTTCGATCTTTTTATTCCGTACCTGATAAGTTTATGCCAGGAATGATTTGGATGAGAATAAGGGCAAACCGCCATGCAACGTCCGCAATCAGTTCCCGCTTTACACCAGTAAGTGAAACAAGATTCCTGATTAGTCTGCCATTTCCTATCACCATTTATCATTTCAGGATCATTACAACTAATAGATTTTCCGGGACAGCTCTCAGCACACTTCTTGCACAATTTACAAAACTCAAGCATGGAATGGTCGCGCTTATATTTATCCACTTCTAACTCTAGATTCGTTGTAACCACAGCTATCCTCACCCTCGGACCATGATCCGGCGTCATTAAAATACCCATCCTGCCTATTTCTCCCAATCCGGCATCGCGTGCTACAAGCGGACAAATTACCTGATAATTTCCATCGATATGTGCTCTGGAAGCGTAGCCCATTTCTCTGATTTTCTCTGCCAGATCAACAGCAATCCTACCAGCAATCAGATATTGTTTCGACGATTCAACTACAATAGACGCTTGTGGAGCACCAGCTACCATTTCAGCATCCATTTCAACTGTAAAAGCAATGGCATAAGAATGAACCGGTACTATTTTATTATCGTACTCCTCTCGCCTACCCTTATGTGAATAGTAATGATAATCCCTGCATAAAGTAACACCTATATTCAAAGCTCCTAAGTCAATTGCAAGTTTTTTAATGGAATCAGTAATTATCTTTTTGTGAACATCAATCGTAGAATGTTCAACTGATCCCTCAATCCGGTTATACAATAATTCAACTTTATCAAAGTTGTCATCTGCCATCTGAAATGCCTGTTCATGATAATATTTTGAACCTTTTTTTAAAAGGCCCGGCTCTTTTCTGAACAAATCGTCTAAAATCTTTTTATCAGGATTTTTAGAATAGTACTTTTCAAATCGAGATGTACCAGGCTTTAATTCATTTCGGGAAAACATAGTGTCGCGCTCATCAATTCTTGAGTTGGGATATTCATCAATAATATTCTTATCAGGAGAAAAAGGAATTACGAGAAAGAATAAGAAGATGCATGTAATAATCAAAAATCCTATGATAAGCTGATTCAAAGAGAATATATAAATCAGAATAAATAAAATTAAGGAAAATAATAAAAGCAATAAGGATCTCTCAACTGCTCTCCCCTCCTTCTCTTTTAAAAACATTAATGTCACACTAATTATCATACTGACGACTAATGCTGAAAAAAGAAAAAATATAAATTTTATTTCTGGGTGAAAATTCATTTAATGAATATACAAAGAACGAAAATATAAAAATTAGAATCTGTGTAGTAATAAATTGAGAATAAATTATCAGATTTCAAGCTAGATTATTCTGAATCATTAGGCCGATAATATACAAAGGAATATAATTTTGGTTGAAAAACTATTTCAATAAATTTTGCAATTCGATGTTCATGTACTTATTTTTACACCGAACGATGAAAGCAATAAATTATGTCGATGAATTTTTCCTCTAAGTTACTTGAAGATGCTGTAAACGAGTTTGCTAAACTACCGGGGATTGGAGGCAAAACAGCACTTAGACTTGTTTTATATTTACTCCGGCAAGATGGAGCAGATGTGAATAATTTCGGCAATACTATCCTTAAACTCAAAAAAGAAATTAAGCATTGTAAAGAATGTCACAATTTATCTGATACTGAAGTTTGCCACATATGTTCTGATTCCCGCCGTGATTTCTCTACAGTTTGTGTAGTTGAAAATATCCGGGATGTAATGTCAATTGAAAATACGCATCAGTTTAATGGTGTTTATCACGTTTTGGGTGGAATTATATCACCTATGGAGGGTATTGGGCCTGCAGATTTGAATATTTCCTCGCTTATTGAAAAAATTTCAGAACAGAATTCAATAATACAGGAAATCATTCTTGCACTGCCAACCACGATGGAAGGTGATACTACCAATTTCTACATCTTTAGAAAACTGCGCGAAATAGATATAAGGATAACAACTATTGCAAGAGGAATTGCCATTGGTGACGATTTGGAATTTGCTGATGAAATTACTCTTGGAAGAAGTATTCTGAATAGAACTGAATTTGAGACAACATTGAAGAATTAGCATTGGGATCAAAGGGTTTGGCGGATACAATAGCCCATTAATAACTTAATTTCTTTCTTTGGGAGGTTTATAACCAATCCTTTTCCTGTTTTTGAAATCAATCTCAAGTTTTTTTGCTTCTTCAAGTTGCTATATATAAGCAAAAATCAAACTGATTTTATTATCTTGCTCAATATCTTTTCCTTCTAATTCCTCTAATTTTCTTAATATTTCGACATTGGTTTTGAGTATTGTTCGTATGTGATTAAAAATCTTTATAATCTGAATATTAATATTAATAGCTCTATCACTATTTAATACACTTGCGAGCATCAAAATTCCATGCTCTGTAAAAGCAAAAGGAGGATACTTTGAGTGTCTACCTTGACTTTTCACTCCAGTTATTTGTTTTATTTCAAAATATTCTTCGATTGTTAATTCTAGCATAAAATCTTCAGGGAAACGGTCAATATTTCTTCTTACTTGTTCTTTTAACCTCTTAGTTTCAATTTCGTATAATTCCGCTAAATCATTGTCTAACATCATCTTCTTTCCTCGAATGGTATATATTTTCCGCATTAGTATTTCGTCAATGATTGTGATTTTTTCCTTCTTCATATTGATATTATTTTTTATTAATATTTTTCTCTTAATACCTCATATTCTTTAAGGTCGCAAATTGCGACCTTAAAGATCCATATTCTTCTTCACTCAACTGAAACATAAAATCATCAGGAAATCTTTCA
>JAGLSB010000332.1 GCA_023135955.1 Bacteroidales bacterium
GAAAAGAAATTCTTCAAGAAAATTGTTAAGCTCCTGGAAGACCGGATAGTGATGGCTGAAAATAACAAAGTAGACTGGGCAATGGGTGAATTGTTGGCTTATGCTACTTTACTCGAAGAGGGACATGAGGTAAGAGTAAGTGGTCAGGATAGCGTAAGAGGAACTTTTTCTCATCGTCATGCTTCAATGGTAATAGAAGATACAGATCAGGTTTATACTCCGCTGCAAAATATATCAGACAATCAGGCTAAATTTACAATATACAATTCTCATCTGTCAGAATATGGTGTTATGGGATTTGAATACGGTTATGCCCTAGCCACTCCTAAAAGTCTGACAATATGGGAAGCTCAATTTGGTGATTTTGCTAATGTTGCCCAGGTAATTATAGATCAGTACATAAGCTCGGCTGAAGAGAAATGGGGATTGATGAATGGATTGGTGTTGTTACTTCCTCACGGATTTGAAGGTCAGGGACCGGAGCATTCCAGTGCCAGAATTGAACGCTATCTTGCCCTTTCTGCAAAAGGTAATATGCAAATTGTCAATCCTACAACACCTGCAAATCTGTTTCATTTACTTAGGCTTCAGTTAAAACGTAAGTTCCGGGTACCAATCATAATTTTCACACCAAAAAGTCTTCTTAGAAATCCGCTTTGCGTTTCCACTCTCGACGATTTACATGACAAGCAATTCCAGCCGGTTATCGATGATGACAATGTGAATATTAATGAAGTAAGAAGGATTGTCTTTTGTTCAGGAAAAATATATTACGATTTACTGGCTAAAAAAAATGAATTAGAAGCAAAAGATATTGCGCTTGTCAGAATTGAGCAACTTCATCCTTTCCCTATGGATGAGATATTAAATGTCTTTAAAAAGTATAAGAATAATCTCCTTAGTTTATGGGTACAGGAAGAACCTGAAAATATGGGTCCATGGTTCTATATTCAGAACGCTATGAAAAAAAGCAATCTTGTTCCAGTAACACGACAACCAAGTGGAAGTACAGCTGTAGGTTTATTTAAGATCCATGAAATGCAGCAGCAGGAAATCATTTCTAAAGTATTTAAAAGATGTGACTGTGAACTAAAAAATAAATATTGCGGATTACAATGTGTTATTGGAAGTTCACGCAAAGAAGTTTTGAAACAACATTATTATTTTGATAATCTAAACAAAAGGGAATAGTTGCTGGATACTGGTTTCTAGTTGCTAGTTAAAGAAAAAACCAGCACATTAGCACACCAGCTCA
>JAGLSB010000333.1 GCA_023135955.1 Bacteroidales bacterium
AGGTGTTGAAAATCCGCACAAAGTTTATGCAGGAAGGTATCAGTAAACGTACCATGAATCCTCAGGATGCAAAAAAACTACTTGCAGAGGGAAAAGATCCTGATGAAATTGATTATGAAGGCTCAGACCTTGAAAAGAGGGTAACTAACAAAGGAACAAATGCTCTTATGGTACGGGAGTTTATGGAGGAATGCATAAAAAGTCCGGATGGCGTTCTGCCCGGGAAAACCATTTTCTTTGCCATAAGTAAAAAACATGCAAATCGTATTGTTGAAACTTTCGACAGTCTTTTTCCTGAGTACAAAGGACAGATAGCTGAAGTTATGATTTCAGGCATTAAAGGAATTCATGGAAAAGGAGGTATGCTCGATAAATTCAGAAATGAAAATATGCCTCGGATTGCAGTTAGTGTGGATATGCTCGATACAGGAATTGATGTTCTTGAAATCGTAAATCTGGTATTTGCTAAACCCGTATATTCTTACACCAAATTCTGGCAAATGATTGGTCGTGGCACAAGAATCCTGGATGACAACAAACTAAAGCCCTGGTGTCTGGAGAAAGAAAAGTTTCTGATCATTGATCTCTGGGAGAATTTCGAGTATTTCAAAGAAACTCCTAAAGGCAGGGAAAGCAAAGGCCAGAAAGCATTGCCGGTACGTTTATTTGAGGCCAGACTGGATGAACTTTCTGCTGCTATTGATGTGAGTAACGAAGAGCTTATAAAGACTCTGATAGATATTCTGAAAAATGAAACTGCTGAACTTCCAGCCAATTCGGTGATTGTTTTAGAGGCTCAGGCTGATCTTGAAATACTTAAGGAGGAGGATTACTGGAGGAATCTCACCGAACAAAAAATTGATGATCTATACAGACTCATCGCTCCGGTAATGAGGGCAAAATCGCAGGCCGACTTTAAAGCCATTCGCTTTGAGATTAATGTAGTGGATTTGACCACCGCTCATCTTCTAAAGGAAATTGAAAAATATGAGACAATTAAGGATGCTGTTATTGAACAAATAAATGAATTGCCTTTATCCATAAACATTGTAAAAAAGGAAAAGCTATATATTGAAAAGGTAATTCAACCGGTTTGGTGGCATCGGTTTGAATACAACGATCTGGAAGAAATGATAGACAAACTCGGACCTTTAATGAAGTTCAAAGGCGATGATGTTCCGATACCGGGAGAAGAGAAGCTGGACATCAGGGATGAACTGGCAGAAAAGGAACTCGTTGAATTCGGACCTGAGCACGAACGAATGACCGTTAAGAAATACAGGGATAAACTGGAAGCTTTAATAAAAGAGCTGATAGATTCTAATTTTGTTCTTCAAAAGCTTCAGAGAGGCGAGGATATTACAGATCAAGAGGTTGAACAACTGGCAAAAATTCTGGAGAGCAAGGATCCGTGGGTGACTGAAGAATTATTGCAAAAAGTTTATGATAATAAGCATGCAAAATTCATTCAGTTCATAAAATTTATATTAGGTTTGGAGAATCTGAAATCCTTTACGGAAGAAGTAACAGAAGCCTTTGATTCCTTTATTTCTGAGCACAATACATATAGCGAGCAACAGATTCAATTTATACTTACACTAAAAACATTTCTTCTGAGAAAGGGTGCTGTAGAAAAAAGAGATCTGGTTCATGAACCATTTACAGAATTAAGTCCGGATGGGATTTTAGGGATATTCAAAAAATCAGAAATAGAAGAGATTATACAATTCACAAATAATTTAGTAGCCTAATCAATGTTAGCAGCAAATATT
>JAGLSB010000334.1 GCA_023135955.1 Bacteroidales bacterium
TTACATAGTCGATTTTGCCGGCGATCGTTCGCTTAAAAAATGGTACAATACTATTGGAAAAAACGGATGGCGCCTGGAAGAATTTCAACACTATTACGGAAATTGCACCTTTGATGATGATGTCACCTCCGATGCTGCCTGTTTCCTTTTAAGGATGTACCTTGAGAAACTGGATCCGAAATACAAGCCTGCGCTTGACAAAGCCATTGATTTTATTCTGAAAAGTCAATATCCATTGGGAGCATGGCCCCAACGTTATCCCTTGAAATACGATTTTGGTAAAAAAGGGCATCCAGATTATTCATCTTACTACACTTTCAATGACGATGTAATCTGGGAGAATATTCATTTCCTCATACAATGTTATTTATCGCTTGGAAAAGAAAGATTCCTTGATCCTATCATAAGAGGTATGAACTTTTATATAATCTCCCAGCATGGGAGTGGTGGATGGGGACAGCAGTACAGTTTGGATTTAAAACCTGCAGCCGCCCGAAGCTATGAGCCGGAAGCATTATTACCTGGTTGTACATTTGGTAATGCTATGCTGCTGCTTAAATTTTATGAAATCACTGGAGAGAATAAATACCTGAACCACGTTCCCAAAGCAATAGAATGGTTGGAGGAAACCCGGTTAGAGGAAAAGAATTCTCAAAATGGAAAATACAGCCATGCTACATTTGTTGAGCCTGACACAAACAAAGATTTATACGTTCACAGAAAAGGTTCCAATGTAAAATATGGTAATTATTACTACGATTACCAGGATGAAAAACTTTTGAGTCATTACGGGGGAAAATGTAATTTGAATGTTGATAATTTAAAAGAGAAATATGACTACTTAAAATCTTTGAGTATCGAAGAGCTTACTAAAAACTCTCCACTAAAGGAAGCTCAGTTTACGGAGAGTGCTACGCCGCAAAAATTTTATGATCTTAACCGGCACTCATTTGAAGATGTTCCAGATGAATCGAGGTTAAAAGAAATAATTAATTCATTAGACAGTCAGAATCGTTGGCTGATAAAAAATGGTATGACAAGTAATCCATACATTGGGGAAGGGCAGAAACAAGAACTCAGCGATGAATTTGCCTCTATGCATGTTGGTGATGATACGGACACATCTCCTTTCAAGGATCAATCAGATCAGGAATATATATCGACTGGTAGGTATATTTTGAATATGAAGCTTCTGATAAATTATCTGGAAAAGGAAAAATAAATTATTTGTGAATATCAATCTCGTCAATATATGACCTAGCTATCATGAGAAATATCAAAATAGTATCAAAAAAAAAGAGCTGCTCAATAAGGCAGCTCTTTTAAATAATATACTAAATATTAATTATTCAACATCGTATCCCATTATTTGAGCCTCACTGTATGTAGTTAAACCCGCACTCACCATAATATCATAAATCATTCCGTTAGCACCATAAGCCAATGATTTTGCATCATAACCCAGAATTCTCAAATAGGCAGCCATAAATGAGCTGGTTTGACCTGTATAACAATAAACAACAACAGGTTTGTCAGTTGGCAGAGTCTTCAGGTCAACATCTAATTTTATTGATTCTTTTGGTGTGTACTGAGTTGCACCAGGAATATGTCCCGGATCAGTATAATGAGCTTCACTCCAATAATTAACAATATAATAGTTGTTCAAATTAGCAAAAACTTCAGTGTTAGAGATCTTTGCTGGAGTGTAACCTTCTGATAGAACAGTTTCTACTCTGGCTTCCAGGATATCCTGACCTGTAGTAAATCCTGTTGAAAGAACAGGAAGACTTCCTTCCTCACCCTTTGCAGTCGCATCTGAAGTAAATTGAGTAGCATAGGTATTCCCTGCAGCCACAGCATTTGTCCACCCTCCAGAATAGTCAGCATGCCATGAACACATTCCCCATTTCATTGAGAAGGCATTATCATAACCCATTAATCTGAGAATAGCAGTAGCAAAACTAGCTGACTGACCGGAATAGCAAACAACTATTATCTTTTCATAAGAAGTGAGATCATTCGATTCAACATGAGTTAAAATATCACCAAGAGCAACATTGTGTGCATTCGGAATGGCACCATTGCCAAAATCCTCTGCTGAACGAATATCAATTATATAAGCTCCACCAACAGTATTCAGTGTTTTCACATCAGCTGCACCTATTATACTTGGCATATCAGTGTTTACATAATCTTTCATAAGTGGAGAATCCGTAGACTCAAGATATTCCACCAATACTTCCGCTTCAATAACCGTTTCTTCTTCTTTTTCACACCCTGTTACCAGAAAAGCCGTAAAAAGAATACTTAAAAAATAAATCCTAAATTTCTGCATAGTCATAATTGTTATTTTGTTAAACATTAAAAAATTATTTTGTC